>NZ_JBVICA010000006.1:31169-309409 GCF_055573115.1 Streptomyces sp. NPDC030222 | reverse complement strand
ACGCGGGCTGACACCGGCACCGGGCACGGGGTGGCGCGGCACCGGACGGGAGCTGACGCGGCACGGACGCGGGCCGGCACCGGCACCGGACGCGGGCTGACACCGGCACCGGGCACGGGGTGGCGCGGCACCGGACGGGAGCTGACGCGGCACGGACGCGGGCCGGCACCGGCACCGGACGCGGGATGGCGCGGCACCGTGCACGGGGTGGCGCGGCACCGGTCCACCGCTTCCCGGAGAAGGCAATAGGGTGGACGCAGCCTGCACTGTTTCCGCCCCGCACCCGGGGCGCACCGCGCCGAGGAGTCAACTGCCGTGTCGGAACCGATGCTTCCCGGAGGGCTTCGCCACGAGGGTGGCGGCAGGGGTGCCGGTACCCCGAGCCGTGCCGCCCTGCGCACCGCCGTGGTCTGGGACGTCCTGCAGGACGCCCTCGACCGCCGCGTCAAGGCGACCGGCAGGGAGGCGCTGGACCTCCTCGACACCGGCGGTGGCTCCGGCAGGTTCGCCGTCCCCCTCGCCCGTCTCGGCCATCGCGTCACCGTGGTCGACCCCAGCCCCAACGCGCTTTTCGCGCTGGAGCGGCGGGCCGCCGAGGCCGGTGTCGCCGACCGGGTGCGCGGGGTCCAGGGCGATGCCCACGGCCTCTTCGACGTCGTGGAGCGGGGCGGCTACGACACCGTCCTGTTCCACGGCGTGCTCGAGTACGTCGAGGACCCGGCCGAGGGCGTGCGGAACGCCGTGGACGCCCTGCGCCCGGCCGGTTCGCTCAGCCTGCTGGCAGCCGGACTGGGCGGCGCGGTGTTCGCCCGGGCCCTGGCCGGCCACTTCAACGAGGCCCGGCACGCGCTCACCGACCCGGCGGGCCGCTGGGGCGAAGGGGACCCGGTGCCGCGCCGCTTCACCGCCGAGCAGCTGACCGAGCTGGTCGAGGCCGCCGGGTTGCGCATCGGCGCGGTCCATGGTGTCCGCGTCTTCGCCGACCTGGTCCCGGGCGTCCTCGTGGACACCGAGCCGGGCGCCGTCGAGGCGCTCCTCCGGCTGGAGGCCGCGGCTGCCGAGCTGCCCGCCTTCCACTCGGTGGCGACCCAGTTGCACATCCTCGGCGAGAAGCACGCCTGACCCCTGTCTGTACAGCGGGCCTGATCAGCGGTGCTGTGGCAGACGGAGTACGTCGTCGACATCCCGTGCGGACGCTTCGCCCCGTATGATCGGGGGGACACCGTCCGGCATGACGGATCGGCCCCCGGGGAATCAACGCCTCGACGTGGCGGAACCGCCATGGCGGCCCGGAACGGCGAGTTTGGAGCAGAGGGCGGGTTTCACGGGGGCGATTCCCTGCCTATCCTGGAAGCGCCGCAAACGGTCGCCCCCCGCGACCGACGAGTAGGAGGACTCCGTGCCGCTCTCGGAGCACGAGCAGCGAATGCTCGAGCAGATGGAGCGAGCGCTGTACGCCGAAGATCCCAAGTTCGCGACAGCGCTTGAGGGAAGTGGGCTGCGCACGTACACCCGTCGCCGGGTGTACCAGGCGGTCGCAGGCTTCCTGGTGGGTATCGCGCTCCTCATGTTTGGTATCGCGCAGGGGATCTGGATCAGCGTGGTGGGATTCCTCGTCATGCTCGGTTGCGCGGTGCTCGCGGTCACCGGATGGCGCAAGGCGCCCCGGCCGGGTGAGCGACAGGGCCACGGCGGCCCCGGCGCGCACCAGCAACGTAGGCAGCGCCGGTCGATGATGGACCGGATCGAGCAGCGGTGGCAGCGTCGCCGCGACGAACAAGGACACTGAGCTCTTCCGACAAGGGGTGACCGCCCACCGGGCGGTCACCCCTTGTACGTTCTCCGGCTTGTGGGTTCGCCGGCCCCGTCGTCGCCCGGTCGGCTGCGCAGCCGCACGCCCGTCGGCTCATTCCAGGACCCTGGCCGACCCGTGGCGCGGCAGGCCCGCCTCCCGTCGGGTGCACGTGCCCTCACCGGCATGACGCGCAGGTGCCGATGGCTGTTTGCGCCGACTCTCCTCCGGCCCGCTCACGCCCGCTGCCCGCCGCTGCGAACCGTGGGCCCGTGGCTGCGCGGAGGCCGGCTCACTGCGGCCGACGGCCGTGCCCGCGGCAGCGGGTCCATGGGCGGTACCCCTTCGGGGCTCGGTGACCCGTGTCCGTCGCCATCGGCCGGTGCCCGCCCCGCTCCCGTGCCCGGTGCGGATGGCGACTGCCGGTCCGCGCCCGTGCCTGTTGCCGTGTCGGTCGGGGCCTTCGGCGGGTGCCCGCTCGCGTGTCGGTCGGGGCCTTCGGCGGGTGCCTGTTGCCGTGTCGGTCGCGGCCCTCGGCCCGCGCCCGCACCCGTCCCGATCGCGGCCCTCAGACGTGCCCAGACCCGCACCCCTGCCGATCGCGACCGTCAGCCCGACCCGCTCCCGCGCCACGAACCCGCATGCCCGCCGGGGAGGTTCTCCCGGCGGGCATACGGCTCACGCGGTCGTCCCGCTCCGGCGGCGGCCGGGGAGGTGGGTCAGGGCGCGCAGTCGTAGGTCACGGGCGCGGGCCGTGAGGTCGGCGCAGCGTGCGGAGATCGCCCAGGCCGCCCGGACGGACGAACGTGGCAGGAAGAGCGCGCGCAGGCGGCCAGCCCGGCTCGCGCCGGCGTGCAGGCCCGCCCGGATCCTGGCCGCGTCCTCCGCCAGGCCGGCGACCGCACGCGGCTCCGGCGCGTACAGCACCTGTTCGAGGGCGCCCGCCACCCGGTGGACCGCCTCGGCCGGGTCGCCCTCCAGGCCGCCCAGCCGGACGATGCGCTCCGCCGCCTTCCGCGGCGTCCGGGAGTCGTCGGGCGGGATGCCGTGGTCCCACGCCGTGTCCGTGATCTCCTCCCACACGGCCGACGTCCGCGCGGCCACGTCCTCCGCGGTGCGGCCCGGTGAACCGAGCCGTCTGCGCCGGGTCCGGACCCGCCACAGGAACGGCAGCAGCAGGAGGAGTGCCGCGGCCGCCATGCCCAGCACCACGCCTGCGATCGCACCGACCGGAACGCCCTCGTCCGGACGCGTGGTGCCGAACTGCGCGCCGGGCGCCCCGCAGTCGCCGAGGCGCTGCTCCCGAGGCGAGCAGCTCGCCGACGCCGAAGGAGCCGCCGAGGCCTGCTGCGACGCCGTGGGCTGCGGCCGGGCAGGCGCGCTGGGACGGTCGGCGGGAGTCTCGGGCCGGGTGTACTCGGGCGTGTTGCCCCGTGCCGGGGTGGGCTCGAAACGGGTCCAGCCCACTCCCTCGAAGTACAGCTCGGGCCAGGCGTGGGCGTCGCGCAGCCCCACCGACATCGTCCCGTCGGACCGGCGGGTGCCGGGTGTGAAGCCGACCGCGACCCGGGCCGGGATGCCGAGGGTCCGGGCCATCGCCGCCATCGAGAACGAGAAGTGGACGCAGAAGCCCTCGCGCTGCCGCAGGAAACGCTCGATGGCTGCCACGCCGGTGCCCGACTGCACCTCCGTGTCGTAGCGGAAGCCGCCTTCCACGGCGAACCAGTTCTGCAGCTTCACCGCACGCTGGTAGTCGTTCGCCGCGCCGTCCGTCACCTTCAGGGCCGTCGTCCGCACCACCGCGGGCAGGGTCTCGGGCACCTCGGTGTACTCGCGCCGCAGGTTCTCCGGGGGAGCGGGCGACGCGGCCAGCTGCGCGGCGGTCGGCTGCACGAGCAGGCTGCTCACCCCGTACTGCACCCCGCGGGTCGTCTGCCCGCGGTCGCCGACGAGGGTCCGTCCGGCCGGCTCGTAGCGCCAGCGCCCGGCGATCTCCACCTGGGTCGCGGGATAGGGGAGCGGCAGCCAGTTCTGGACGTACGTGCCGGACGCCGACACGTTCGTCCTGATCTCGGTGGTACGGACGGCCGTGTCGAGGCCTTCCGGCCTGGGCAGTTTTTCCGGCACCTCCTGGATCCGCCGCTCGGACGACCGCCATGCGCTGCCGTCGAACTGGTCCAGCGCCACGATCCGCAGATAGAGGTTCTGGGTCTGCTCGGCATTGGTGCGGTAGCGCAGGACCTCCCGGTCCTCGGGCTGGTTCAGGCTCTCCTGGAGCGACACCAGCGGGCTGACCGCGGAGATCGTGCCGCCACCGCGTCCCGGGCCGGTGCCGTTGCCGCCACCGCCGAGCAGTCCGCCGTCCAGGGCGGGAAGCACCGCCGGGACCGCCACGGCCACACCCAGCACCACGGCGCCGATGCGCCGCCCGGTACGGGCCGGTGCCACCGGCCTGCCCGTGTCGAGGCCCGCCGGGCCGCGCCCGCCGCCCGTCGGCGGCCCGCCGAAGACCCGGCCCCACTGCGAGAACCGGTCCCGGCTCTCGGCCAGCAGGAGCAGCAGATAGCCGCAGGCGGCGAGGAGGAAGTAGAGCCAGGTCCGGCCGCCGCCGCGGGACAGCCCCGCGGCGACCGAGTACAGCGCCAGCAGCGGCAGACCCGCCGGGGCCGCGCTCCGGAGCGTGACCGCGAGGGTGTCCACCGCGAGACCGATCAGCAGGACACCGAGGACCAGCATCAGCCGGATCCCGTCCGTGGCAGGTGCCGGCGGAGCGTAGCGGGCGACGTCGTCGGCCCCCTGGGCGAGCAGCCCGCCGAACTCCTCGAAGGCCTGCGGACCCGGCAGGATCCCGGCGAACGCCTGGTCGCCCGCGAAACTCAGGGTGACCAGCAGCAGTGAGACGAGCACCTGCGCCGCCGCGGTCAGCGTGCGGGCGAGCGGCACCCGGCGGGCCAGCGCGCCCACCCCGCTCTGCACCGCGAGCAGCAGCGCGGCCTGCACCAGCCAGAACGACGGATCGACCAGCGGCAGCAGCGCGCAGGCCGCCGCCATGGTGGCGGCGTAGGCGAAGACCGACAGCCTTCCGCGGCCGCTCATGACCGATCCCCCGGGTGTGCCGTCCCGGCGCCGGTGACCGCCGTGCCCTCCCGTCCGGCCTGCCGCCACAGCTCGGGCAGCGACCCGCCGGGCGGCACCGCGATCGCCGTCCACCCGGCCTCCCGGAGCCGCCGCAGCCGCTCCTCGGCGTTCGCGGAAGGCGCCGCGGGCCCGCCGCCACCGGCCGTGGACCCGGCCGCCCACTGGGCGCTGTCCAGGACGAACGCCACCGCCCCGCCGGTCCGCTGCCGCATCCGGGCCGCCATCGCGGCCTGTTCCTCGTCGAGGTCGCCGACGAACGCGACGAGCAGGCCGTCCTGCCCACCGCGCAGCACGTCGTACGCCCGGGACAGCCCGGCACCGTCGGAGTGGTCGATCACCGCGAGGGTGTCCATCATCAGACCCGCCGAGTCCGCCGAATTCTGCGCGGAACCCGCGAAGCCGTCCGCGCCCTCGCCGGGGACCGTGGTCCCGGTGTCGGTCAGCAGCCGCACCGTGTAGCCCCGCTCCAGCATGTGGACGAGCGTCGAGGCCGCTCCGGAGACGGCCCATTCGAAGGCGCTGTCCGGGCCCGCGCCCGCGTAGGCGGTCCCCCGGGTGTCCAGGAGCACGGTGCAGCGGGCCCGCTGCGGCTGCTCCTCGCGGCGCACCATCAGCTCGCCGTACCGCGCGGTGGACCGCCAGTGCACGCGCCGCAGGTCGTCGCCGTACCGGTAGCCGCGGGGGATCACGTCGTCCTCGCCGGCCAGCGCGAGCGAGCGCTGCAGTCCGTCGCCGTATCCGGTGGCCTCGCCGGACAGCCGGACCGGGGGCAGCGGCTCGGTGCGGGGTACGACGGTCAGCATGTCGTGCGTACGGAACGAACGGGTCAGTTCGCACATGCCGAAGGGGTCGGCGAGCCGCAGCTGGAGCGGGCCCAGCGGGTAGCGGCCGCGCAGGTCGGACCGCACCCGGTAGGACACCTCGCGCCGGCCTCCCGCCTCCACCCGGTCCAGTACGAACCGGGGACGCGGTCCGAGCACGTACGGCACCCGGTCCTGGAGCATCAACAGGCCGGTGGGCAGCCGGGACACGTTCTCCACCCGCAGATGCACCCGGGCCTCACTGCCGGCGGGAACCCGGGCGGGCGTCAGCCGACGGCCCCCCGCCACCTGGTAGCGGGTGCGGTACAGCACCAGGACGCAGACCGGTGGCAGCACCATCAGCAGGATCCCCACGCGCAGCAGTTCGCCCTGGCCCAGCACGTAGGCGCAGATCGCGGCCGCCGCGCCGGCGGCCAGGAAGGAACGTCCGCGAGTGGTCAGACCGCCGAGCGCCGACCGCAGCCCGCCCCGGTCCTCCTCGGCCGGGCCTTGCGGGCCGGAGGCCGTCGCCATCAGAGCCGCCGTACGCCGGGACGTTGCGGACGCCCGTACATCGGGGAGCCGGCCGGGGCGGAGCCGTTCCGCGTGCCCGACGTGGGCACCGGCGTGCGCTGGATGATCTCCAGCACGACCTGCTCCGCGGTGAGGCGGTTCAGCTGCGCCTGGGCCGTCGGCAGCAGCCGGTGCGCCAGTACCGCCACCGCCAGCCCCTGCACGTCGTCCGGCAGGACGTACTCCCGGCCGTTCAGCGCGGCCGACGCCTTCGCGGCGCGCAGCAGATGCAGGGTGGCGCGCGGAGACGCGCCGAGCCTGAGATCGGGGTGGCTGCGGGTCGAGGCGACCAGGTCCACGGCGTAGCGCCGCACCGACTCGGCGACGTGCACGGTGCGCACCGCCTCGATCAGCTTCACGATCTCGTGGGCGTGCGCCACCGGCTGCAGGTCCTCGAGCGGGGAGACCGCGCCGTGCACGTCGAGCATCCGGAGCTCGGCCTCGGCGCTGGGGTACCCGATCGACACCCGGGCCATGAACCGGTCGCGCTGCGCCTCGGGCAGCGGATAGGTGCCCTCCATCTCGACCGGGTTCTGCGTGGCGACGACCATGAACGGGTCGGGCAGTTCGTAGCTGTGGCCGTCGATCGTGACCTGGCGCTCCTCCATGGACTCCAGCAGCGCCGACTGGGTCTTGGGCGACGCGCGGTTGATCTCGTCGCCGATCACGATCTGCGCGAAGATCGCGCCCGGCTTGAACTCGAAGTCGCGCTGCTGCTGGTCGTAGACCGACACACCGGTGATGTCGGACGGCAGCAGGTCGGGGGTGAACTGGATGCGGCGCACCGAGCAGTCGACGGACCGGGCCAGCGTCTTGGCCAGCATGGTCTTGCCCACGCCCGGCACGTCCTCGATGAGGAGGTGCCCCTCGGCGAGCAGAACGGTCAGTGCGAGCCGAACGACCTCGGGTTTGCCCTCGATCACGCTCTCCACGGACCGGCGCACCCGGTCCGCCGTGGTCGTCAGATCATTCCCCACTCTCGGCTCCGCTCGAGCGGGGGTACCCCCATGGCTCGCTCGATCGTCATAGGTCGTCACCCGGCCCTCCTCGGCCCTTTCCAACAGGCCGACGCGTGTGATGACGGACCGGCCCACCCCAGAAGTACGCACACCGCGCCCCGTTCGTTCGGGGCGGGTGCCACCCCCGCATTCTTGTTGCCGTTACAGGGTCGTGTCACTCGGCTGTGGACAACCGGACGGCTTTTGTCAGGGTTCGCCCTGTTTTCCCTGTGCTTCCAGGGTGGTGATTCGTAGGATCCGACCGGCTCAGCCGGCCGGGTCGATCTCCCGCAGCAGGCCCGTGGTCACGTCGAAGACGAAGCCCCGCACATCGTCGGTGTGCAGCAGGAACGGCGAGGTGCGCACCCGCTGCATGGACTGGCGCACGTCCTGGTCGACGTCGCGGAACGCCTCGACGGCCCACGGCGGCCGCTGGCCCACCTCGTCCTCCAGATCGTGCCGGAAATCCTCGGTCAGGCTCTCCAGACCGCAGTTCGTGTGGTGGACCAGCATCACGCTGCGGGTGCCGAGCGCCCGCTGGCTGATGGTGAGCGACCGGATCACGTCGTCGGTCACCACGCCGCCGGCATTGCGGATGGTGTGGCAGTCGCCCAGCTGGAGGCCGAGTGCCGCGTGCAGGTCGAGCCGGGCGTCCATGCAGGCCACCACGGCGACCCGGAGGACGGGGCTCGCATCCATGCCCGGGTCGTGGAACCCCGAGGCGTAGCGGTCGTTGGCTTCGACGAGGCGGTCGGTGACCGACCCCGTGGCGGTG
Organism: Streptomyces sp. NPDC030222; assembly: GCF_055573115.1. Classification (NCBI taxonomy): domain Bacteria; kingdom Bacillati; phylum Actinomycetota; class Actinomycetes; order Kitasatosporales; family Streptomycetaceae; genus Streptomyces; species Streptomyces sp. NPDC030222. The sequence continues at coordinate 301,333 of NZ_JBVICA010000006.1, read as the reverse complement.
GCCGGATCCGTGGCGGCGGTCGGCCTCGGGGACTCGGAGGACTCGGCGGGGAGGTGCGCGGACGTCGACATGGCATCGACGGTAATGGTCACCTGCTGGTCCGTCGCGCTGTGAGGTGGGACAAAGAACGTCAACGCGGCTTGTTGTGAGGTAACCCACAGGCGTGGCGGGCGCGCGCCCGAACGGGTCAATTCCGGACCCCTCCGCCCTGGCGCCCACCTGTCACGCGACGCGCTGGCCGGTTGATTGACCGCCGTGAGCAGTCGACTAAAGTGACGCGAAGCGGGAGGCGTGACGCATCCCCTCCCACACGCACAATTCGACGTTCGTCCCGCGTGCGCGGCGCACGCTCGGCTCGGTCTCCATCCGCTCGCCGGTCGGCTGACGATGCCGGCACCGGGGGAAGTGACCTGAGAGGGCGCATTGAGCCAGACCCGACACGTCCCGGTGATGCTCCAGCGGTGCCTGGACCTGTTGGCCCCGGCCCTGGAAGAGCCCGGCGCGGTCGTCGTCGACTGCACCCTCGGCCTCGGCGGACACAGCGAGGCGCTCCTCACCCGGTTCCCGGAGAGCCGGCTCGTCGCCCTCGACCGGGACAAGGAGGCCCTGCGGCTCTCCGCGGAGCGGCTCGCGCCGTTCGGGGAACGCGCCACCCTCGTCCACGCCGTCTACGACGAGCTCCCCGTCGTGCTGGACCGCCTCGGCATGCCCCATGTCCAGGGCGTGCTGTTCGACCTCGGCGTCTCCTCCATGCAGCTCGACGAGGCCGAGCGCGGCTTCGCGTATGCCCAGGACGCCCCGCTCGACATGCGCATGGACCAGACGACCGGCATCAGCGCCGCCGAGGTCCTCAACACGTACGCGCCGGGGGAGCTGGTGCGGATCCTGCGCCAGTACGGCGAGGAGAAGTTCGCCAAGAAGATCGTCGACGCGATCGTCCGCGAACGCCAGAAGGAACCCTTCAGCAACAGCGCCCGGCTCGTCGAACTGATCCGGGAAGCCCTGCCGCAGGCCGCCAAGCGCACCGGCGGCAACCCCGCCAAGCGCACGTTCCAGGCCCTGCGCATCGAGGTCAATGGCGAACTGTCCGTCCTGGAGCGGGCCGTCCCGGCCGCCGTGAAGGCCCTTGACGTCGGCGGCCGGATCGCCGTGCTCTCGTACCACTCGCTGGAGGACCGCCTGGTGAAGCAGGTCTTCGCGGCGGGCGCCGCCACCACCGCGCCCCCCGGCCTGCCGGTCGTGCCCGAGCGCTACCAGCCCCGGCTCAAGCTCCTCACCCGCGGCGCCGAACTTCCCACCGAGCAGGAGGTCGCCGAGAACCGCAGGGCCGCGCCCGCGCGGCTGCGCGGAGCGGAGCGGATCAGGGCGGACGTCGCCGAGTGACGGCGCCGCGGCCCGTGGCGGCGGCCGCCGCCACGGCACCGGCCGGGGAGCCGGCCGCGGAGGCAGGGGCGGCCCGGGAAGCAGGAGCGAACCAGGAGGCGCAGTGAGCAGACCGGCCGAGCAGGCGAAGGGGCGGGCCGCGCGGCTGGCGCGGCTGATGCCGTCCGGGCCGAACACGGCAGCCCGCACTCCCTTCGTGCTGCTGGTCGTGGCGCTCCTCGGCGGCGGACTCATCACCCTGCTGATGCTCAACTCCTCCCTCAACGAGGGCTCGTTCCGGCTGAGCGAGCTGAGGAAGCGCACCACCGAGCTCACCGACGAGGAGCAGCAGCTCCAGCGGGACATCGACGACTACTCCGCCCCCGACGCGCTGGAACGCCGGGCACGCGAACTGGGCATGGTCCCCGGCGGCAGCCCCGTCTTCCTCGGCTCCGACGGCACCGTCCGGGGGGTCCCGCGGCGCGCCCCCGCGCCGCCCCCGAAGAAGACCGCGTCACCGCCGCCCGCGACCGGCACCCCTGGCGCCGGCCCGACCGTGCCCCCGGCGCCGACCGCGGCCGCCGGCCGGGCCCCGTCCCCGGCCGGAACCCCCGCGGGACGCCCCGCTGGATCCCCCGCCGGAACCCCCGCCCCCGCCGGAACCCCCGCCCCGGCCGGAACCCCCGCCGGGCACGCCGGCACCCCGCCGGGCACCGCCACGAAGCCCACCCCGACCCCACGGCAGGTGACGCAGTGAGCCCCAAGGAACCGCCGCGGCGACGGGTCCCGGGGCCCTCGCGCCCCGCCCGCCCGGCCCCTCGCCGGACCGGGCCGACCGCCAGAGGACCGCGTCCACTGAGACTCGGCAGCCCTCGTCCGCGGCTGAGGCTGGTCAGCGTCGGCCTCACCCTCGTCATGCTGGTCTTCGTGGCCCGGCTGCTCCAGGTGCAGGCCGTCGACGCCAGTGCCTATGCGGCCAAGGCGGAGCGGAACCGCTACTCCAGCGTCGCCCTGCCCGCCGTACGCGGCGAGATCACCGACCGCTCCGGCATCGCGCTGGCCACCAGCGTCGACGCGTACGACATCACCGCCGACCCGACGATGTTCACCCCGGAGCAGAGCAAGGCCCCCGACGCCCCGGAACAGGCCGCCGCCCTGCTCGCCCCGATCCTTGACGCCGAGGCCCGGGACATCGCGGGGAAGCTCAGGACCCCCAAGACCCGCTACGTCGTCCTGGCCCGCCGCCAGACCCCGCAGGTCTGGAAGCAGATCAAGGACCTGAAGAACGTCTTCGCCGACAAGGCACGAGCCGACAAGGCCGCGGGCGGCCCCGGCGCCGACGTCATGGCCGGCGTCTTCCAGGAGACCAGCAGCAAGCGCGTCTACCCCAACGGTGATCTCGCCGCCGGGATACTGGGCTGGGTCAACGCCGACGGCGAGGGCGCGGGCGGCCTGGAGTCCCTGCTGGACGAGCAGCTCGCCGGCCAGGACGGGAAGGTCACCTACGCCCAGTCCGGCGGCCGTCGCGTCCCCACCGCGGGCGCCCGGGAGACCCCCGCGGTCCCCGGCTCCGACATCGAGCTGACCATCGACCGGGACATCCAGTGGGCCGCCCAGAAGGCCATCAGCGACCAGGTGCGGAAGTCACGCGCCGACCGCGGCTATGTGATCGTCCAGGACACGGCCACCGGTGAGGTCCTCGCCATGGCCAACGCGCCCGGCTTCGACCCGAACGACCTGACCCGGGCCAAGGCCACCGCGATGGGCAATGCCGCCCTCCAGGACGCCTACGAGCCCGGCTCCACCAGCAAGGTCATGTCCATGGCCGCCGTGCTGGAGGAGAACGCCGCCGTCCCCGGCACCCGCGTCACCGTGCCCAACCGGCTGCACCGCGGCGACCGGCTGTTCAAGGACGACATCGACCACCCCACCTGGTACCTGACGCTCAACGGCGTCCTCGCCAAGTCCAGCAACATCGGCACCATCCTCGCCGTCGAACAGCTCGGCAGGACCGACGCCGCCGCCAACCAGGTGCTCCACTCCTATCTGCGCAAGTTCGGCATCGGCCAGCCGACCGGTCTCGGCTACCCCGGCGAGACCGCCGGCATCCTCGCCCCGCCACAGAAGTGGTCCACCTCGCAGCAGTTCACCATCCGCTTCGGCCAGGGCCTCTCGCTCAACGCCATGCAGGCCGCCTCCGTCTACTCCACCATCGCCAACGGCGGCGTCCGCATCGAACCGACACTGGTCCGGGGGCACCGGGGCCCCGACGGCCGGTTCACCCCGGCCCCCGAGCCCGAGCGCACCCGCGTGGTCAGCGAGAAGACCGCCAGGACCGTCGCCGCCATGCTCGAATCCGTCGTCGGGGACGAGGAGGGCACCGGCACCAAGGCCGCCATTTCCGGCTACCGCGTCGCCGGCAAGACCGGTACCGCCAACCGCGTCGACCCCCGCACCGGCCGCTACCGCGGCTACACCGCGTCCTTCGCCGGCTTCGCCCCCGCGGACAAACCGCGCATCACCGTCTACTGCGCCATCCAGAACCCCACCAAGGGAAGCTACTTCGGCGGCCAGATCTGCGGACCCGTCTACAAGAAGGTCATGGAGTTCGCCCTGAAGACCCTCCAGGTCCCCCCGACCGGCAGCAAGCCCCCACGGCTGCCCGTCACCTTCGAACCCGGCGCCCGCACGGACCGCCGGTGACGACCATCACCCCGGAACCCGGGAACCACCGGGCCGCCGCTCCCTCTTTTGGCTCCGAGCCGGGTGCGGCGGGTACGCTCACCGCCGTGCCACACGCTGATCAGTCCCCAAGCAGCCGACCGGACGCCCCGGCGAAAGCCGCCGGAGCGCCCCGCCCCGGCCAGGTCCGCCCCACCCCGCTCGCGGACCTGGCGCACCGGCTGGGCATCGAGCCCCCGCAGCCGGCCCCGTCCGGGCAGGGAGTCACGGGCATCACCCACGACTCCCGCGCGGTGCGCCCGGGCGACCTGTACGCCGCCCTCCCGGGAGCCCGGCAGCACGGAGCCGACTACGCCGCGCAGGCCGCGGGCCTCGGCGCCGTAGCCGTCCTCACCGACCCGGCGGGCGCGGAGCGGGCCGCCGCCACCGGCCTTCCGGTGCTGGCCGTCGAGGACCCGCGCGGCCGCATGGGCGAACTGGCCGCCGAGATCTACGGGCAGCCGGGCCGCGATCTGCTCCAGATCGGCATCACCGGCACCTCGGGCAAGACCACCACGGCGTACCTCGTCGAGGGCGGCCTGCGGGCCGTCGACGGCCCGACCGGACTCATCGGCACCGTCGAGATGCGGATCGGCGACGAACGCATCAAGTCCGAGCGCACCACCCCGGAAGCCACCGACCTCCAGGCCCTGTTCGCCGTCATGCGCGAGCGCGGGGTCGAGGCGGTCGCCATGGAGGTCTCCAGCCACGCCCTGGTCCTCGGCCGGGTCGACGGCTGCGTCTTCGACGTCGCCGTCTTCAACAACCTCAGCCCGGAGCACATGGAGTTCCACTCCGGCATGGAGGACTACTACGCGGCCAAGGCGCAGCTGTTCACCCCGCGCCGCAGCCGGCTCGGCGTCGTCAACATCGACGACGAGTACGGCCGCAGGCTCGCCGAGGAGGCGACCGTCCCGGTCGTCACCTTCTCCGCGAGCGGCCGCCCGGAGGCCGACTGGCGTGCCGAGGACGTCGAATCCGGGCTGTTCGACAGCACGTTCACCGTGATCGGCCCCAAGGACCAGCGCATCACCGCGCGCTCGCCGCTCGCCGGCCCGTTCAACGTGGCCAACACCCTCGCCGCGATCGTCACCCTCGCCTCCGCCGGCATCGACCCGCAGCGCGCCGCGGACGGCGTCGCCGCCGTGCCCGGTGTCCCCGGCAGGCTCGAACGGGTCGACGCGGGCCAGCCGTACCTCGCCGTCGTGGACTACGCGCACAAGACGGACGCCGTCGAATCGGTGCTGCGCGCCCTGCGCAAGGTCACCCCCGGCCGGCTGCACATCGTCCTCGGCTGCGGCGGCGACCGCGACCGGACCAAGCGCGGCCCGATGGGCGCCGCCGCGGCCCGGCTCGCCGACACCGCCGTGCTCACCTCGGACAACCCGCGTTCCGAGGACCCCCTCGCGATCCTCTCCGCCATGCTCGAAGGCGCCGCCTCGGTGCCCGCGGAGCAGCGCGGGCACGTCCTGGTCGACGCCGACCGGGCCTCCGCGATCGCCGCCGCCGTCGCCCGCGCCGAGCCGGGCGACACCGTGCTGGTCGCCGGCAAGGGACACGAGCAGGGCCAGGACGTCGCCGGAGCGGTCCGCCCCTTCGACGACCGCGAGGTCCTCCGCCAGGCAGTCGAAGCCCGCTCCGGCGGCTCCGGGAGCCCGGCGGAACGGGCCCATCGAAACGAGAACAGTCAGGGATAAGTTGTGATCGCCCTCTCCCTCGCCGAGATCGCCGCAATCGTCGGCGGGCAGACGCACGACATACCGGATCCGGACGTCCGGATCACCGGCCCCGTCGTGATCGACTCCCGCCAGGTCGAGGCCGGAAGCCTCTTCGCCGCGTTCGTCGGCGAGCACGTCGACGGCCACGACTACGCGCAGCGCGCCGTCGAGGCGGGCGCCGCGGCCGTCCTGGCCGCCCGGCCGGTCGGTGTCCCCGCCGTCGTCGTCGACGACGTCGAGCGGGCACTCGGCGCCCTCGCCCGTGCCGTCGTGGAACGCCTCGGCACCACCGTCGTCGCCCTCACCGGCTCGGCCGGCAAGACCAGCACCAAGGACCTCGTCGCCCAGCTGCTCCAGCGCAACGCACCGACGGTCTGGACGCCCGGATCCCTCAACAACGAGATCGGACTGCCGCTCACCGCGCTGCGCGCCACCGGGGACACCCGGCACCTGGTCCTCGAGATGGGCGCCCGTGGCATCGGCCACATCCGCTACCTCACGGAACTGACCCCGCCCCGGATCGGCCTGGTCCTGAACGTCGGCACCGCCCACATCGGCGAGTTCGGCGGCCGCGAGCAGATCGCGCAGGCCAAGGGCGAGCTGGTGGAGGCCCTGCCCCCGGCGGAACGCGGCGGTGTGGCCGTCCTCAACGCCGACGACCCGCTCGTCCGGGCCATGGCCGCCCGCACCGAGGCCCGCGTGGTGCTCTACGGCGAGGCCGGCGATGCGGACGTACGCGCCGAGAACGTGAAGCTCACGGCATCCGGACAGCCGTCCTTCACGCTTCACACACCCTCCGGGTGCAGCGATGTGACCATGCGCCTGTACGGTGAGCACCACGTGTCGAACGCGCTCGCCGCGGCCGCCGTCGCCCATGAGCTGGGAATGTCCGTGGACGAGATCGCCACCGCGCTCTCCGAGGCGGGCACCCTTTCACGTTGGCGGATGGAGGTCACCGAGCGTCCGGACGGCGTGACGGTCGTCAATGACGCCTACAACGCCAATCCCGAGTCCATGAGGGCCGCACTCCGCGCGCTCACCGCCATGGGCGAGGCGTCACGGGCGCAGGGGGGACGCACGTGGGCGGTGCTCGGCCGGATGGCCGAGCTCGGCGACGATTCGCTCGCCGAGCACGACGCGGTCGGACGGCTCGCCGTCCGGCTCAACGTCAGCAAGCTCGTTGCTGTCGGGGGCAGGGAAGCAGCCTGGCTGCAAATGGGCGCATATAACGAGGGTTCGTGGGGTGAGGAGTCGGTGCTCGTGTCCGACGCGCAGGCGGCGGTCGACCTGTTGCGCAGTGAACTGCGCCCGGGAGACGTCGTGCTGGTGAAGGCATCCAGGTCGGTGGGTCTCGAGCGGGTCGCGCTGGCCCTGCTCGACGGCACGTCCGAGGGCGAGGGTGCCGGCCGATGAGGCAGATCCTGTTCTCGGGAGTCATCGGACTCTTCCTGACTCTGATCGGCACCCCGTTGCTGATCAAACTCCTGGCCCGCAAGGGCTACGGCCAGTACATCCGTGACGACGGTCCGCGCGAGCACGCCAGCAAGCGCGGTACGCCCACCATGGGTGGTATCGCCTTCATCCTGGCGACGCTCATCGCCTACGCCCTGACCAAGGTGATCACCGGCGCGCCCCCGACCTTCTCGGGCGTGCTGGTGCTGTTCCTCACCGCCGGTATGGGTCTCGTCGGCTTCCTCGACGACTACATCAAGATCATCAAGCGGCGGTCGCTGGGTCTGCGGGCCAAGGCGAAGATGGCGGGCCAGCTGATCGTCGGCATCGCCTTCGCCGTGCTGGCGCTCCAGTTCGCCGACGCCCGCGGCAACACGCCCGCCTCCACCAAGCTGTCGTTCGTCACCGACTTCGGCTGGTCCGTCGGCCCCGTGATCTTCGTGGTCTGGGCGCTGTTCATGATCCTCGCCATGTCCAACGGCGTGAACCTCACCGACGGTCTGGACGGCCTGGCCACCGGCGCCTCGGTGATGGTCTTCGGCGCGTACACCTTCATCGGCGTCTGGCAGTTCCAGGAGTCCTGCGCCAACGCCCTCACGCTGACCAACCCCAGCGCCTGCTTCGAGGTCCGCGACCCGCTCGACCTCGCGGTCGTCGCCTCCGCGCTCATGGGCGCCTGCTTCGGCTTCCTGTGGTGGAACACCTCGCCGGCGAAGATCTTCATGGGCGACACCGGCTCGCTGGCCCTCGGCGGCGCGCTCGCCGGTCTGGCGATCTGCTCCCGCACGGAGCTGCTGCTCGCCCTCCTCGGCGGCCTCTTCGTCCTGATCACGCTGTCCGTGGTCATCCAGGTCGGATCCTTCCGCCTCACCGGCAAGCGCGTCTTCCGGATGGCGCCGCTCCAGCACCACTTCGAGCTCAAGGGCTGGTCCGAAGTCCTCGTCGTGGTCCGGTTCTGGATCATCCAGGGCATGTGCGTCATCGTGGGACTGGGTCTCTTCTACGCGGGCTGGGCGGCCGACAAGTGAGCACGCTGGACTGGCAGGGCAAGCACGTCACCGTCGCCGGGCTGGGCGTGAGCGGCATTCCCGCCGCCCGCGTCCTGCACGGCCTCGGTGCGGTGGTCACCGTCGTCAACGACGGCGACGACGAGCGCGCCCGTGCCCAGGCCGCGGAACTCGAAGCGGACGGCATCACCGTCCGCCTCGGCGACGGCGCGACCCTCCCCGAGGGCACCGAGCTCGTCGTCACCGCCCCGGGCTGGCAGCCCGGCAAGCCGCTCTTCGCCGCCGCCGCCGAGGCCGGCGTCGAGGTCTGGGGCGACGTCGAACTGGCCTGGCGGCTCCGCGGTCCCGACGCCGCCCCCTGGCTCGCGGTCACCGGCACCAACGGCAAGACCACGACCGTGCGGATGCTCGCCTCCATCTTGGAGGCGGCCGGGCTGCGGACCGCCGCCGTCGGCAACATCGGCGTCTCGCTCCTCGACGCCGTCCTCGGCGACGAGAAGTACGACGTCCTCGCCGTCGAACTGTCCAGCTACCAGCTGCACTGGGCGCCCTCGCTGCGCGCCCACTCCGCCGTGGTGCTGAACCTCGCGCCCGACCACCTCGACTGGCACGGCTCCATGGAGGCGTACGCGGCCGACAAGGGCCGGATCTACGAGGGCAACACCGTCGCCTGCGTCTACAACGCGGCCGACCCCGCCACCGAGGACCTGGTCCGCGAGGCCGACGTCGAGGAGGGCTGCCGGGCGATCGGCTTCACCCTCGGCACCCCCGGCCTCTCCCAGCTCGGAGTCGTCGACGGCATCCTCGTCGACCGGGCGTTCGTGCCCGACCGGCACAAGAACGCCCAGGAGCTCGCCCAGGTCTCGGACGTCGACCCGCCGGCCCCGCACAACATCGCCAACGCGCTCGCCGCCGCCGCGCTCGCCCGCGCCTTCGGCGTCGAGCCCGCCGCGGTCCGCGACGGCCTGCGCAACTTCCGTCCCGACGCGCACCGCATCGAGTTCGTCGCCGAGGTGGACGGCGTCGCCTACGTCGACGACTCCAAGGCCACCAACACCCACGCGGCCGAGGCGTCCCTCGCGGCGTACCAACCGATCGTCTGGATCGCCGGGGGCCTCGCCAAGGGCGCCACCTTCGACGAACTCGTCCGGCGGGCCGCGAAGCGGCTGCGCGGCGTCGTCCTCCTCGGCGCGGACCGCGCGCTGATCCGCGAAGCCCTGGCGCGACACGCCCCCGAGGTCCCGGTGGTGGACCTCGACCGGACTGACACTGGGGCGATGTCCGAGGCGGTACGGGAAGCGGCACGGCTCGCCCACCCGGGGGACACCGTGCTGATGGCCCCGGCCTGCGCCTCGATGGACATGTTCACCAACTACAACAAGCGCGGCGAGGCGTTCGCGGAGGCGGTCCGCGCGCTCGCCGCCGAGAGCGCCTAGCAGGCCGGTCCCGCAGCGGACCGGCCGCGCCGGGCACGACTCGAGGGGACAGCGCATGCCGGCCGACGATCCCACCGTGCCAGGGGTCTCTCCCACCGACCCGCCCTCGCCCCACGGACCCGCCGCCCCCCGTCCCCTGGGGGCCCCCGTGGCATCCCGACCCACGCTTCGGTCCGCGGCCCCGTCCTCGAACGATCCCACCGCCGGTCCGCCCGGGGCCGCCCCCGGCGACCGGCCCGCAGGCCGCTCCGCCGCCGGGAGCCGGATGCGGCCCGTCCTTGGGAGGCGGATGGCGCCGCGCTGGTGGCGCGGGGCGGTGGACTGTGCCGAACGGGCCCTGGAAGGGGCGTACTTCGGTGCTGCGGGGCTCCTCGGCGGGTTGGTCCCGGCGCCCGCGGCGGCCCCCGGGACGCCCGTCCCTGTGCCACCGGCGCACGGCGTCGTGTTCCGGGGCAGGACCACGGCCGGCGCGGACCGGCGGCCGGCCGGTTCGCGCCCCCGGGGCGGCGCGGCCGGCCGCCGGTCCCCGGCGTCCCGCCCGCCGCGCGGCGGCGGCATCCGGGGCGGCTACGAACAGCTGCGCCGGGCCTGGGACCGGCCCCTCACCGCGTACTACCTGATCCTCGGCAGCAGTCTGCTGATCACCGTGCTGGGTCTGGTGATGGTGTACTCGGCGTCGATGATCAGGGCGCTGGCCCTGGAGCTGCCCGCCTCGTACTTCTTCCGCAAGCAGTTCCTCGCCGCGCTCCTCGGCGGCCTGCTGCTGCTGGCCGCCTCCCGCATGCCCGTGAAGCTGCACCGCGCGCTGGCCTACCCGCTGCTCGTGGGCGCGGTGATCCTGATGGTGCTCGTCCAGGTGCCCGGGATAGGGCGTGAGGTCAACGGCAACCAGAACTGGATCCACCTCGGCGGCCCGTTCCAGCTCCAGCCCAGCGAGTTCGGCAAGCTCGCCCTGGTGCTCTGGGGCGCCGACCTGCTCGCCCGCAAGCACGACAAGCGGTTGCTGACCCAGTGGAAACACCTGCTGGTGCCGCTCGTGCCCGTCGCCTTCATACTGCTCGGCCTCATCATGCTCGGCGGTGACATGGGCACCGCCATGATCCTCTCGGCCGTCCTCTTCGGCCTGCTGTGGCTGGCGGGCGCCCCGACCCGGCTGTTCGCCGGTGTGCTCGGGGTCGCCGGGCTCATCGGCACCCTGCTGATCAGCAGCAATGCCAACCGGATGGGGCGCCTCGCCTGCATCGGTGCCACCGACCTCGGGCCCAAGGGGGAGTGCTGGCAGGCGGTGCACGGGATCTTCGCGCTCGCCTCCGGCGGATTCTTCGGTTCGGGCCTCGGCGCGAGTGTGGAAAAATGGGGCCAACTCCCCGAAGCGCACACCGACTTCATCTTCGCCATCACCGGGGAGGAACTGGGGCTGGCAGGGACGCTGTCGGTGCTGGCCCTCTTCGCGGCTCTAGGCTATGCGGGTATCCGCGTGGCCGGACGCACGGAGGACTCCTTCGTCAGGTTCGCCGCGGGTGGGGTGACCACCTGGATCACGGCCCAGGCCGTGGTCAACATCGGTGCGGTGCTCGGTCTGCTGCCGATCGCCGGAGTGCCCCTCCCGCTGTTCTCCTACGGAGGGTCCGCCCTGCTGCCGACCATGTTCGCCGTCGGGCTGCTGATCGCCTTCGCGCGACAGGACCCCGCTGCACGGGCGGCTCTGGCCATGCGGCAACCTCGGGTGAGTTGGAAATCGATGAGGCGGCGCGTCAAGAGGCGTCCGTCCGGAGAGCGGTGAATTTCGGTGCATGTCGTACTCGCCGGTGGTGGAACAGCCGGCCACATCGAGCCCGCGCTCGCCCTCGCGGACGCCCTGCGCAGGCAGGACCCGACCGTGGGCATCACGGCACTCGGCACGGAGCGCGGACTCGAGACCAGGCTCGTCCCCGAGCGGGGCTACGAGCTGGCGCTGATCCCGGCCGTGCCGCTGCCCCGCAAGCCCACCCCCGAGCTGATCACCGTCCCGGGCCGGCTGCGCGGCACGATCAAGGCCGCCGAGCAGATCCTGGAGCGCACCAAGGCCGACTGCGTGGTCGGCTTCGGCGGCTACGTCGCACTGCCCGGCTATCTCGCGGCCAAGCGGCTCGGCGTGCCCATCGTGGTCCACGAGGCCAATGCCCGTCCCGGCCTCGCCAACAAGATCGGCTCGCGCTACGCGGCCGGCGTCGCGGTCTCCACCCCCGACAGCAAGCTGCGCAACGCCCGCTACATCGGCATTCCGCTGCGCCGCAGCATCGCCACCCTCGACCGGGCCCAGGTCCGCCCCGAGGCGCGTGCCGCCTTCGGGCTCGACCCGCACCTGCCGACCCTGCTGGTGTCCGGCGGCTCGCAGGGCGCACGCCGGCTCAACGAGGTGGTGCAGACGGTTGCGCCCATGCTGCAGCGCGCCGGTATCCAGGTCCTGCACGCGGTCGGTCCGAAGAACGAACTGCCGCACGCCGACAACATGCCCGGAATGCCGCCCTATGTCCCGGTACCGTACGTGGACCGGATGGATCTCGCGTACGCCGCGGCCGACATGATGCTCTGCCGCGCGGGCGCGATGACCGTCGCCGAGCTCTCCGCCGTCGGGCTTCCCGCCGCGTACGTCCCGCTGCCGATCGGCAACGGCGAACAGCGGCTCAACGCCCAGCCGGTGGTGAAGGCGGGCGGCGGTCTGCTGGTCGACGACGCCGAGCTCACCCCCGAGTGGGTGCAGGGCAATGTGCTCCCGGTGCTGGCCGACCCGCACCGGCTGTACGAGATGTCCCGCGCCGCCGCCGAGTTCGGCCGCCGGGATGCCGACGACCTGCTCGTCGGCATGGTCCACGAGGCGATCGGCGCGTACCGGGCCGGCTGACCGGCCCGCTCCCCGGGCCGCGAGCGGCCGGGGAGGAACCGAGACGGCAGGAGGCGATGGGAGTGGCCGGACCGACGACCGCACGGCGCGGATCGGGCAGAGCGGCGGAGCCGGACTCCGGTCGTTCCCGGGCGCCCGGAACCGGCGGTGGCGACGGCCGCCGGTTCCGGCTCCCCGCCGCCCGCACCCTGCTGCTGGGCATCGGTGCGGTGGCCCTCGCGTCCGGCGTCGTGTGGGTGCTCTACGGTTCCTCCTGGTTCCGCGTCCAGCGGGTGTCGGTCGACGGCACCGACGTCCTGACGCCCCGCGAGGTAGAGACCGTCGCAGCCGTCCCGGCCGGTTCGCCCCTGGTGTCCGTCGACGTCGACGCGGTGCAGGAGCGGCTGCTGCGCGAACTCCCGCGTATCGCCTCGGTGGACGTCAGTCGTTCATGGCCGCACGGAATCGCTCTGGAAGTGACCGAGCGCAAACCGGTCCTGGTCATCGAAAAGGGCGAGAAGTTCACCGAAGTCGACATCGAGGGCGTCCCGTATGCGACGACGGGCCGGGCGCCCCGGGGCGTGCCGCTGCTCGAACTCGATCCGGTCCGTTCGCCGGGGCTCCGCCGCTTCGGCGTCGACGGGCTGGTGCGCGAGGCGGTGCAGGTCACCCGGGACCTGCCCGGCCCGGTCGCCGCGGACACCCGTGCCGTCCGGGTCCGCTCCTTCGACTCCATCTCCCTGGAGTTGACGAAGGGGCGTACGGTCCGCTGGGGGAGCAGTGAGAACGGCCCGGCGAAAGCGCGTTCCCTCCTCGCCCTGACCAAAGCGGTACCCGGCGCACGGTACTTCGATGTGAGTGCTCCCACCGCCCCGGCCGTATCGGGAAGTTGACGGACATATCCCCAGGCCAGCACCCTGGTTGGCCAGCGCTACGGGTGATCACATAGGGTGAAAAGAAAAACGGGAGGTTCGGCGTGTTCGTTGTACGCGCGCCACTTGTCGACTTAGTGTCTCGTTCGGAAGAGTCCAGCGAACGGACACACTGGTAACCCTAAACTTCAACGTTAGGGTTCGGGTCGGCGTTTCGGACCGTCCCTATCGGCATCCGTCGTCGCGGAACGGCACACGTGAAGCGGCGACCCGTAACTCGAGGCGAGAGGCCTTCGACGTGGCAGCACCGCAGAACTACCTCGCAGTCATCAAGGTCATCGGTGTCGGCGGCGGTGGTGTCAATGCCATCAACCGAATGATCGAGGTCGGTCTCAAGGGCGTCGAGTTCATCGCGATCAACACTGACGCGCAAGCCCTGTTGATGAGCGATGCCGACGTCAAGCTCGACGTCGGCCGCGAACTCACCCGCGGCCTCGGGGCCGGAGCCAACCCGGACGTCGGTCGCAAGGCGGCAGAGGACCACCGTGAGGAGATCGAGGAGGTCCTCAAGGGGGCCGACATGGTCTTCGTCACCGCCGGCGAAGGTGGCGGCACCGGCACCGGCGGCGCCCCCGTCGTGGCCAACATCGCGCGCTCGCTCGGCGCGCTGACCATCGGCGTGGTCACCCGGCCCTTCACCTTCGAGGGCCGCCGGCGGGCCAACCAGGCCGAGGACGGCATCGCGGCCCTCCGTGAAGAGGTCGACACCCTCATCGTGATCCCCAACGACCGGCTGCTGTCCATCTCGGACCGCCAGGTCAGCGTTCTCGACGCGTTCAAGTCGGCGGACCAGGTCCTGCTGTCCGGTGTCCAGGGCATCACCGACCTCATCACCACCCCGGGTCTCATCAACCTCGACTTCGCCGACGTGAAGTCGGTGATGTCCGAGGCCGGCTCGGCCCTCATGGGCATCGGCTCGGCGCGCGGCGACGACCGCGCGGTCGCGGCAGCCGAGATGGCGATCTCCTCGCCGCTGCTGGAGGCGTCCATCGACGGTGCCCGCGGTGTGCTGCTCTCCATCTCCGGCGGCTCCGACCTCGGACTCTTCGAGATCAACGAGGCCGCCCAGCTGGTCAGCGAGGCGGCGCACCCCGAGGCGAACATCATCTTCGGCGCCGTGATCGACGACGCCCTCGGCGACGAGGTGCGGGTCACCGTGATCGCCGCCGGCTTCGACGGCGGCCAGCCGCCGGCCCGGCGCGACAACGTGATCGGCGCCGCGTCCACCAAGCGCGAGGAGCCCGCCCCGGTCCGCTCGGCCGACTCCGCGTCCCGTCCGCTCGGCGGACTCGGCACGGTCGGCCCCCGGGAGGACCTCGCCGCTCCGGTGGAGCCGCTGCCGGTGAGCGAGGCCCCGGCCGCCCCGGCGCCCCAGCCGCAGGTCCCGGTGGCCCGGCCCTATCAGGACAGCCAGGCCGAAGAGCTGGACGTACCGGACTTCCTGAAGTGATAGCCACGCACACGACCGAGAGCGGCGCCCACTTCGCCTTCACCGACCGGTGGGGCGGGGTGAGCGCCGCTCCGTACGAGGAGCTCAACCTCGGCGGCGCCGTCGGCGACGACCCCGCCGCGGTGCGCGCCAACCGCGTCCGTGCCGCCCAGGCCCTCGGCCTCGGCGCGGACGCCGTGGTGTGGATGAACCAGGTGCACGGCAACGACGTCGCCGAGGTCGCCGGGCCCTGGGCCGACGGAGAGGTCCCCCCGGTCGACGGGGTGGTGACCACGCGCCCGGGCCTGGCCCTCGCCGTCCTGACCGCCGACTGCACCCCCGTCCTGCTGGCCGATCCGATCGCCGGGGTCGCGGCCGCCGCGCACGCCGGGCGTCCCGGCCTGGTCGCCGGGATCGTGCCCGCGACCGTCGAAGCCATGCGCGAGCTGGGCGCCGACCCGGCCCGGATCGTGGCCCGCACCGGGCCCGCGGTCTGCGGACGCTGCTACGAGGTGCCCGACCGGATGCGCGCCGACGTCGCCGCGGTGGTTCCCGAGGCCTGGTCGGAGACCAGCTGGGGGACCCCGGCCGTGGACGTCACCGGTGGGGTGCACGCCCAGCTCGCCGCGCTCGGCATCCGGGACCTGGACCGGTCGCCGGTGTGCACCCTGGAGTCCCGGGACCACTTCTCGTACCGCCGCGACCGCACCACCGGGCGGCTCGCCGGATATGTCTGGCTGGACTGATACGACATGACCGACCGCAGGGCACAACTCGCCGGGAACCTGGCGCGGGTGGAGGAGCGGATCGCCGCCGCCTGCGCCGCGGCCGGCCGCAAGCGGGAAGAGGTGACCCTGATCGTGGTCACCAAGACCTACCCCGCCGAGGACGTCCGCCTGCTGCACGGCCTCGGGGTCCGGCACGTCGCGGAGAACCGCGACCAGGAGGCCGCGCCCAAGGCCGCCGCCTGCGCCGATCTGTCTCTTTCCTGGCACTTCGTCGGTCAGTTGCAGACCAACAAGGTCCGTTCCGTGGCCGGTTATGCCGATGTCGTGCAGTCGATCGACCGTCCCCGGCTCGTCACCGCACTCTCGGCGGCGGCGGAGCGTGCGGAGCGCGAGATCGGCTGTCTGCTCCAGGTCGCGCTGGACGCCGAATCGGGTGAACGCGGCGCGCGCGGCGGCGTGTCACCCGAGGGAATCGAGGAGTTGGCCCGGCTTGTGGCGGACGCGCCCGGTTTGCGACTGGACGGTCTGATGACCGTCGCGCCGCTCGCCGGCCCGTACGCGGGGCGTGAACGCGCCGCGTTCGACAGGCTCGTGGAATTGGCGTCCGGCCTGCGCGCCGCCCATCCGGCTGCAACCATGGTCTCGGCGGGGATGAGCGGGGACCTCGAGGTGGCCGTGGCGGCCGGAGCGACACATGTACGCGTCGGTACGGCGGTACTCGGAGTCCGACCCCGGCTCGGGTAACGTCGCGAAGCAAGTCGCACCACAGTAGAAAATATGGTCATTCCCGTATATGAGCGGGCAGACCGAGTGGATCGCGGGCACCTGGTGCCGCGGTGACATCGTCGACGGGGCGATCCACCACAGAGCGGAGGAATCGGAGCATGGCCGGCGCGATGCGCAAGATGGCGGTCTACCTCGGCCTCGTGGAGGACGATGGGTACGACGGCCCGGGGTTCGACCCCGACGACGAGTTCGAACCCGAGCCGGAGCCCGAGCGCGACCGGCGGCGGCACCAGCCCGCACATCACGCGGAGCGGGACGAACCGGTACGGATTGCCCAGCCCCCCGCGCCACGGGAGCCTCTTTCCCTTCCGGTGGAAAGCGGACGTCCGGCCCGTATCGCTCCCGTGGCATCCATCACACCCGAACGCCCCAGCATGGAGAAGAACGCACCGGTGATCATGCCCAAGGTCGTGTCCGAGCGGGAGCCCTACCGCATCACCACGCTGCACCCCCGGACCTACAACGAGGCCCGTACCATCGGGGAACACTTCCGTGAGGGGACCCCGGTGATCATGAACCTCACGGAGATGGACGACACGGACGCAAAGCGACTTGTCGACTTTGCCGCGGGACTCGTCTTCGGTCTCCATGGCAGCATTGAGCGGGTTACGCAGAAGGTGTTCCTGTTGTCGCCTGCTAACGTCGATGTCACGGCGGAGGACAAGGCCCGCATCGCAGAGGGCGGTTTCTTCAACCAAAGCTGAGACACGACACCAGGAACGAACCGGTCACCAGGCCGGAGGCAAGAGCCAGGGGAGAGGGAAGCACGGAGATGGGCGTCGCGCTGCTAGTGGTCTACTACGTGCTGCTCTGCTTCATCGTCGTGCTGTTCTTCAGGCTCGTCATGGACTACGTCTTTCAGTTCGCCCGTTCATGGCAACCCGGGAAGGCGATGGTGGTCGTTCTGGAGGCCACCTACACTGTCACCGATCCACCGCTCAAGCTTCTGCGGCGGTTCATCCCGCCGCTGCGTCTCGGGGGCGTGGCACTCGACCTGTCCTTCTTCGTTCTGATGATCATCGCCTTCCTGCTGCTGAACATCGTGCGATCAGCTGCGAGCAGCGTATGAGCGATACGGTCCTGCCGACTGCCGACGACTACGTAGAGGTGAAGGAAAGATGCCGCTGACCCCCGAGGACGTGCGGAACAAGCAGTTCACGACCGTCCGCCTCCGAGAAGGCTATGACGAGGACGAGGTCGATGCCTTCCTCGACGAGGTCGAAGCCGAACTGACCCGCCTGCTCCGCGAGAACGAGGACCTGCGGGCCAAGCTGGCCGCAGCGACCCGTGCCGCCGCGCAGAACCAGCAGCAGCAGGCCATGCGCAAGCCGGAGCCGCAGGACAGGCCCGGCGCGCCCGTGCCCGCCGCCATATCGGGTCCGCCGGTCCAGCAGCAGCCCCCGCAGATGGGTCCCCCCCAGCTGCCGGGTGGAGCTCCTCAGCTGCCGGCCGGTCCGATGGGTCAGGGTCCGCAGGGTCCCGGTCCGATGGGTCAGGGTCCGATGGGTCAGGGTCCGATGGGCCAGGGTCCGATGGGTGGCCCCATGGGCGGTCCGATGGGTGGCCCCATGGGTGGCCCGCAGATGCCTCAGCAGGGTCCCGGCGGCGACAGCGCCGCACGCGTCCTGTCCCTCGCCCAGCAGACCGCCGACCAGGCGATCGCGGAGGCCCGTTCCGAGGCCAACAAGATCGTCGGCGAGGCGCGCAGCCGCGCCGAGGGCCTGGAGCGGGACGCCCGCGCCAAGGCCGACGCGCTGGAGCGGGACGCGCAGGAGAAGCACCGCGTCGCGATGGGCTCCCTGGAGTCCGCCCGTGCCACGCTGGAGCGCAAGGTCGATGACCTGCGCGGTTTCGAGCGCGAGTACCGCACGCGTCTGAAGTCGTACCTGGAGAGCCAGCTGCGCCAGCTGGAGAGCCAGGGCGACGAGTCGCTGGCCCCGCCGCGCAGTCCCGCCGCCCCGTCGCTGCCGCCTGCTCCGCAGATGAGCGGCTCCATGGCGCCGGCCGGTGCGGGTGGCATGGGCCACACCATGGGCGGCAACCCGGCCATGGGCGGTCACAACCAGCCTCCGGGCGGCCCGTCCTACGGCGGCCAGCAGCAGATGTCGCCGGCGATGACCCAGCCGATGGCACCGGTGCGTCCGCAGGCGCCCCAGCCGATGCCGCAGGCGCCGTCGCCCATGCGTGGTTTTCTGATCGACGAGGACGACAACTGACGCCCTCGTAACTGTCGGCAGCTCCATAGGGCCGGGCCCGGGACACAGTCCCGGGCCCGGCCCTTTTCGGCGTGTCCCGGTCCGTCGGCGCCGTGCCACCGCGGCGGACCGGGGAACGGGGAGCGGCCCGCGTTCTCGGCGGCGAGTTCCGACAGCCGGGGGGTACGGACGAACAGTTTCCGGGCTCGGGCGGCGGACTGGCTCGCTCCGGTCGCCCGCGGACGGTACGGCGCCCGGGAACGCTCCGGGGACGTCGGCGGCAGGTGCGGGGCAATGGGAGACGGAGACCTCGGGCCCTGCCCATGCTCGGCGTCGGGCGTCGGAGGTCGGGCGTCTGTCGGTGGGTGGCGGGATGACCGGGTGCCTGCAGGGGCCCGGGTGCCTGGGCGGGGCCGGGTACGGCGAAGGGCCCGGCGGAACGGCCGGGCCCCTCACCGGTGGATTACGCCTTACGGATGCGGAACGTCAGTGCGAGACCCTCGTCCGAGAAGGGGGCGCCGAAGGAGTCGTCGGCGTTGCCCTGGGCGAAGTCCACGGCGAGCACCTCGTCCGCGATGAGCGCGGAGTGCTCGAGGAGGGCCGCCGTGGTGTCCGCGTCGGCGGACGACCAGCGGACGACGATCCGGTCCGAGACGTCGAGGCCGCTGTTCTTGCGGGACTCCTGGATCAGCCGGATGGCGTCGCGGGCCAGACCCGCGAGACGCAGCTCCGGAGTGATCTCCAGGTCCAGCGCGACCGTGGCACCCGAGTCGGACGCCACCGACCAGCCCTCGCGGGGCGTCTCCGTGATGATCACCTCGTCGGGGGCCAGCGACACGGTCTCCCCGTCGACGACCACGGAGGCGTTCCCCTCGCGCAGTGCCAGCGACAGCGCAGCCGCGTCGGCCTCGGCGACCGCCCTGGCGACCGCCTGGACGCCCTTGCCGAAGCGCTTGCCGAGCGCACGGAAGTTGGCCTTCGCCGTCGTGTCGACGAGCGAGCCGCCGACCTCGGACAGCGAGGCCAGCGAGGAGACGTTCAGCTCCTCGGTGATCTGGGCCCGCAGCTCGGGGGACAGCGCCTCGAAGCCGGCCGCGGCGACCAGCGCGCGGGACAGCGGCTGCCGGGTCTTCACACCGGACTCGGCACGCGTCGCACGCCCCAGCTCGACGAGACGCCTGACGAGGGCCATCTGCCGGGACAGTTCCGGGTCGACCATGGCCAGGTCCGGCTCGGGCCACGACGTCAGGTGCACCGACTCCGGCGCGTCCGGGGTGACCGGGACGACGAGGTCCTGCCACACCCGCTCGGTGATGAACGGGGTGAGCGGGGCCATGAGCCGGGTGACCGTCTCCACGACCTCGTGCAGGGTGCGCAGCGCGGCCGCGTCGCCCTGCCAGAAGCGCCGGCGCGAACGCCGTACGTACCAGTTCGACAGATCGTCGACGAACGCCGACAGCAGCTTGCCGGCCCGCTGCGTGTCGTACGCCTCCATCGCCTGCGTGACCTGGTCGACCAGCGCGTTCAGCTCACCGAGCAGCCAGCGGTCCAGCAGCGGTCGGTCGGCCGGGGCCGGGTCGGACGCGGACGGCGCCCAGCCGGACGTACGGGCGTACAGGGCCTGGAAGGCCACGGTGTTCCAGTAGGTGAGGAGCGTCTTGCGGACGACTTCCTGGATGGTGCCGTGGCCCACGCGGCGCGCCGCCCAGGGGGAGCCGCCGGCGGCCATGAACCAGCGGACCGCGTCGGCGCCGTGCTGGTCCATGAGCGGGATCGGCTGGAGGATGTTGCCGAGGTGCTTGGACATCTTGCGGCCGTCCTCGGCGAGGATGTGGCCGAGGCAGACCACGTTCTCGTACGACGACCTGTCGAAGACGAGGGTGCCGACCGCCATGAGCGTGTAGAACCAGCCGCGGGTCTGGTCGATGGCCTCGGAGATGAACTGCGCCGGGTAGCGCCTCTCGAAGATCTCCTTGTTGCGGTACGGGTAGCCCCACTGCGCGAACGGCATCGAGCCCGAGTCGTACCAGGCGTCGATGACCTCGGGCACGCGCACCGCTTCGAGGGAGCAGCCCTCGTGCGTGCAGTCGAAGGTCACGGCGTCGATGTACGGCCGGTGCGGGTCCAGGCCCGACTGGTCGGTGCCGGTCAGCTGGCTCAGCTCGGCGAGCGAGCCCACGCAGGTGAGGTGGTCGTCCTCGCAGCGCCAGACGGGCAGCGGGGTGCCCCAGTAGCGGTTGCGGGACAGCGCCCAGTCGATGTTGTTGTTCAGCCAGTCGCCGAAGCGGCCGTGCTTGACCGAGTCCGGGAACCAGTTGGTCTTCTCGTTCTCGGCGAGCAGCCGGTCCTTGATCGCGGTGGTGCGGATGTACCAGGACGGCTGGGCGTAGTAGAGCAGCGCGGTGTGGCAGCGCCAGCAGTGCGGGTAGCTGTGCTCGTACGGCACGTGCCGGAACAGCAGGCCGCGGGTGTCGAGGTCCTTGGTCAGCGCCTCGTCGGCCTTCTTGAAGAAGACCCCGCCGACCAGGGGCACGTCCTCCCCGAAGGTGCCGTCCGGGCGGACCGGGTTCACCACCGGCAGGCCGTACGCCCGGCAGACCCGGAGGTCGTCTTCACCGAACGCCGGGGCCTGGTGGACCAGACCCGTACCGTCGTCGGTGGTCACGTAGTCGGCGTTGACGACGAAGTGGGCGGGCGCGTCGAAGGGGACCAGTTCGAACGGCCGCCGGTAGGTCCAGCGCTCCATCTCGGCGCCGGTGAAGGACTCGCCGGTGGCCTCCCAGCCCTCGCCCAGGGCCTTCGCCAGCAGGGGCTCGGCGACGACCAGCTTCTCCTCACCGTTCGTCGCCACGACGTAGCGGACGGCGGGGTGCGCGGCGACGGCGGTGTTGGACACCAGGGTCCACGGGGTGGTCGTCCAGACCAGCAGCGCGGCCTCGCCGGCGAGCGGGCCGGAGGTCAGCGGGAACCGCACGAAGACCGACGGGTCGACGACTGTCTCGTACCCCTGCGCCAGCTCGTGGTCGGACAGTCCGGTGCCGCAGCGGGGGCACCAGGGGGCGACACGGTGGTCCTGGACCAGCAGGCCCTTGTCGAAGATCTCCTTCAGCGACCACCACACGGACTCGACGTACTCCGGGTCCATGGTCCGGTAGGCGTCGTCCAGGTCGACCCAGTAGCCCATCCGGGTGGTCAGCTCGGCGAACGCGTCCGTGTGGCGGGTCACCGACTCGCGGCACTTCGCGTTGAACTCGGCGATGCCGTACGCCTCGATGTCCTGCTTGCCGTTGAAGCCGAGCTCCTTCTCGACCGCCAGCTCCACCGGCAGGCCGTGGCAGTCCCAGCCGGCCTTGCGGGCCACGTGGTAGCCGCGCATGGTGCGGAACCGCGGGAAGACGTCCTTGAAGACGCGGGCCTCGATGTGGTGGGCTCCGGGCATGCCGTTCGCGGTCGGCGGGCCCTCGTAGAACACCCACTCGGGGCGGCCCTCGGACTGCTCAAGGGACTTCTGGAAGACCTTCGCCTCGCGCCAGAAGTCGAGCACGGCGTGCTCGAGCGCGGGGAGGTCGACCTGGGCGGGCACCTGACGGTACTGCGGCGGGGTCATCGACGAGCTCCTCCAACGGACTGTGTCACTTCCGTCGGAGGGACGAGAGCCGTTGTGCGCTCCCGCGGTACCACCCTCCTTGGCGGCGTACATGCCACACCGCCCGCTCATTGGGGTCGCGACACCGGTTCTACTCCCCGTGGGCCACGCCCGCGGCTTTCTTCCGGCAGCTCCGGGGTGATGCTTCACATCGCGCTCGCCCCCGGGCTCGCACCGTCCCCGGGTCGCTCTTGGCTGCGTACGACGCTACTCGTCCCCATCCACGCCTTTCGCTTCGCCCAGTGTACGGGCCGCCCGGCGGGGCGGCCGACCGTATTTCGGGAGCCCGCCCCCGCTGACTCGAATGGCACAGCCGGGGCGGGTGGGTCACCGTGGGGTATCCGGTCCGGATTACCGGGCGTCGAGCTGGGCACAACCGAGGCAGGCTCGACGCGTCGCGCACGAGGTCACGCCGCTGGGCGGCGTGCCCCGTTGCCGCAGGGCTGGGGTCGATTTATCGTCCCAGCACGGTTCGCGTGCAAGATCACAATATGTGAAGGGGCCGCGGCATGGTGGCGAAGAAGACCGCCGCAACGAAGTCTGCGTCCATGAGATCCACCGCCACGGACGAGGCGGCCGTATCCACACGCGTGAAGGGGGCACCGGCGGCCCTGTCCCGGGGCGCCGACGCCGTCGCGCCGGCCCGACGGCTCGCGGGCGGCGGGACCACCCTGCGGGAGGCATCGGCGGGCACGGGGTCCCTCGCGAAGGCCGCGCGGGACGGCACGGCCGTGGAGCGCAAGGCGACACGGAGGATGGCGGCGGAGGAGGCGGTGCCCGTTGCCGGGGATGGTGCCGGGGATACGGCCCGATCCGGAGGGCGGCCGGCGGGACGGAGGAGGACGGTGACGGCGGGCGCATCCGCCGACGAGCCCGTCCGGAAGAAGCCGCAGGCGAGGAAGCAGGCCGTGGGCGAGGTCTCGGCGCGGGAGCCGAACGAGTCCGAGGAGCCGAAGGAGTCCCGGGGCAGGGTGGGTGCCGGGAAGGAGGCCTCCGGGAAGCCCGCGGTGAAGAAGAGCGCGGGGAGGATGACCGCAGGGAAGGCGGCTGCCAAGGAGGCCCCGGGAGCCTCGAAGGAGCCGTCCGGGAGGACGGCTGCGAGGAAGGCGTCCCAGGGCGAACCGGCCGCGAACAAGGAACCTCCCGGGAAGGCGCCACCCAAGAAGGCGCCCACGAGGAAGAAGGCCACAGGGAAGGCATCGGCCGGGGAGGCAGTCGGTGCAGCCGCCGTGGAGGCTCCCGAGGCCGGGAAGACCGCGGAGAAGAGGCGGGGCGCGGAGAAGAGGCGGGGCGCCGAGAGGAAGCAGGACGCCGGGGGGAAGCAGGCCTCGGAGGAGAAGCCGGAGAAGCCGGAGAAGCCGGAGAAGAAGAAGGCCCTCAAGCAGGGGGCGTCTGAGAAGAAGGCAGCCTCCGGCAAGGCTTCCGCGAAGAAGGCGGCGGGCGGAAAGGCTGTCCGCAAGCCCTCCGCTGCGGCCACGGAGGAGCCGGGGCCCGGGGCGGAACCGGCCGGGCCGGGCGGGAAGACGCGCGGGAAGACGTCGGTGAAGGCGCCTGAGAAGGAAGCCGCCGCTACGTCCGCCGAGGCACGTGCGAAGACGGCAGCCGAGGCGCCTGCGAAAGCGTCCGCGAGGACGTCCGTGAAGGCGGTCAGGGAGGTGCCTGCGAGGGCGTCCGCGAAGACGGCCACGGAGGTACCTGCGAAGGCGTCCGCGAAGACGGCCACGGAGGCGCCTGCGAAGGCGTCCGCGAAGACGGCCACGGAGGCGCCTGCCAAGGCGTCCGCGAAGACGGCCACGGAGGCGCCTGCCAAGGCGTCCGCGAAGGCGGTCACGGAGGAACGCGCGAAGACGTCCGCGAAGGTTTCCGTGGAGGAACCCGCCAAGACCCCCGAAAAGGCGACTACGCAGGCATCCACCAGGACTTCCGGAGGGACGCCCGCCAAGACGTCCGTAAGAACGACCGCAAAGGCACCTGTCAAGACGTCCGCAAAGACCTCCCCCGAGTCATCCGCAAGGCCCCCTGCCCGGAAGAAGACAGGTGCAGAGCGGGCCGCCGCTGGGAAGCCTGCTTCGGGCACGGCACGTACGGCGCAGGGGGCGGTGGAGACGGCCGTCGGCACGGTCGCCGACGACACGGGTGTCGGCGGGACCGCCGCCGCGGAGCCGCGGGACGGAGGGACGGCGACCGCGCGCAGGACGGGCCCGCGCACGACTGGGAGGAAGGCCGGTCTGGCACGGAGGGCCGCGGCGGTCGGCGCGAAGGCGTCGGGAGCCGTCGAGGGCACTGCGGAGCCGGGAGTGAAGGCCGACGGGAAGGCCCGGGCCGTCAGGAGCAAGGCCGGGGTGACCGGGAAGACGGGTGCGGCCGCGGCCGCGAAGCAGACGGGAGCCAGGACTGTGGTTGCGAAGAAGACCGTGGGTGGGGCGACGGCGGTCACGGAGGGCGCTGCGGCGGCTTCACAGCTGTCCACGGCCCGGATCGTCGGGGCGGTCGAACCGGGGGAGCTGGCCGTACGGCCGGGTGAGGACCCCTGGACGGTGGAGGAGGTCGACGAGGCCCGGACCGAGCTGACCGGTGAGGCGGAGCGGATCCGTACCGAGCTCAGGCACTCCGAGGACGCCCTGTCGGGGCTGATGCGGGACTCCGGTGACGGTGCGGGTGACGACCAGGCCGACACCGGAACCAAGAACATCACGCGGGAGCATGAAATGGCGCTGGCCGCCAACGCCCGCGAGACGCTCACCCAGGTCGAACGTGCGATCGGGCGGCTGGACACGGGGACGTACGGGCTGTGCGAGAACTGCGGCAACCCCATCGGGAAGGCTCGTATGCAGGCGTTCCCCCGCGCCACCCTCTGTGTGGAATGCAAGCAGAAGCAGGAGCGACGCGGCTGACCTCTTGCCATCTGCGTGCCGTACTCTCGTGCACAGTCAGGCACCTAGGTTGAGGGACTCACGTGGCAGAGGCGGAGCGCATCATCGGTACGCCAGATGTTGAGGGGGAGACGACCCCGGAGGAGCAGCCCGTATCCCGTGGGAAGCGGCGTCTTCTCGCCCTGTTCGTCGTCGCGGCCGTCGCCTACGCGCTGGACCTCGTCAGCAAGATGATCGTCGTGGCGAAGCTGGAGCACCACGAGCCGATCGAGGTCATCGGTGACTGGCTGAAGTTCGAGGCGGTGCGCAATCCCGGCGCCGCCTTCAGCTTCGGCGAGGCGTTCACCGTGATCTTCACCATCATCGCGGCCGTGGTGATCGTGGTGATCGCCCGTATCGCGCGGAAGCTCTACAGCCTGCCGTGGGCCATCGCCCTCGGCCTGCTGCTCGGAGGCGCGCTGGGCAATCTCACCGACCGGATCTTCCGCTCACCTGGGGTCTTCCGGGGCGCCGTGGTCGACTTCATCGCGCCGGCGCACTTCGCCGTGTTCAATCTCGCCGACTCCGCGATCGTCTGCGGAGGCATCCTGATCGTGCTGCTGTCGTTCCGGGGGCTGGACCCGGACGGGACCGTTCACAAGGACTGACGGGACGGTCCACGAGGTCCGACAGGGCATACTCGACGGGTGAGCACGATTCCCGAGATCCGTACGCTGCCCGTTCCCGATGGCCTGGAGGGCGAGCGCGTCGACGCCGCCATCGCCCGCATGTTCGGGTTCTCCCGGACGAAGGCGGCCGAGCTGGCTGCCGCCGGCAAGGTCCTCGTCGACGGCAGCGCCGTCGGGAAGTCCGAGCGGGTGCAGGGCGGGGCCTGGCTCGAGGTCGAGATGCCGGCGCCGGCCGCGCCGGTGCAGATCGTCGCCGAGCCGGTCGAGGGCATGGAGATCGTGCACGACGACGACGACATCGTCGTGATCGTCAAGCCGATCGGGGTCGCCGCGCACCCGAGCCCGGGCTGGACCGGCACCACCGTCATCGGCGGGCTCGCCGCGGCCGGCTACCGCATCTCGACGTCGGGTGCGGCCGAGCGCCAGGGCATCGTGCACCGTCTGGACGTCGGCACCTCCGGGCTGATGGTCGTCGCCAAGTCGGAGCGCGCCTACACGCTGCTCAAGCAGCAGTTCCGGGAGCGCACGGTCGACAAGCGCTACCACGCCCTCGTGCAGGGCCACCCCGACCCGCTGAGCGGCACCATCGACGCACCCATCGGCCGGCACCCGAACCACGACTACAAGTGGGCCGTGACCGCCGAGGGCAAGCCGTCGGTCACGCACTACGACCTCATCGAGGCGTTCCGCGCCGCGTCGCTGCTGGACATCAAGCTGGAGACCGGCCGTACCCACCAGATCCGTGTCCACATGGCCGCCCACCGGCATCCGTGCGTGGGCGACCTGACCTACGGCGCCGACCCGACGATGGCTCGCCGGCTCGGTGTGACCCGGCAGTGGCTGCACGCGGTGCGCCTGGGCTTCGAGCACCCCTCGGACGGCCAATGGGTGGAGTTCACCAGCGACTACCCGGCCGATCTGCAGGCCGCACTGGACCGGGTCCGCGCCGAGAGCGCGTGAGCACCTTCCGGGTGCGGTCGCCGAGACCCCGCCGACCGCGAGGCCTGCTTCGGGGTGCGCAAATCCTGCACCGGGCGATGCGCCGCACGCTGTAGCGGCAGTTCGCCGAAGGCCGTAGCCGACGAGGGGCCGCATGCCCTGCCCGGCATTGCGCGGCACGCTCCGGCCGGCATTGCGCGGCACGCTCCGGCCGGCGTTGCGCGGCATGCTCGGCCCGGCGTTGCGCGGCACGTTCCGGCCGGCGATGTGCCGCACCGCTGTGGCCGAGCGGTC
This sequence comes from Streptomyces sp. NPDC030222, assembly GCF_055573115.1. Taxonomy (NCBI): domain Bacteria; kingdom Bacillati; phylum Actinomycetota; class Actinomycetes; order Kitasatosporales; family Streptomycetaceae; genus Streptomyces; species Streptomyces sp. NPDC030222. The sequence continues at coordinate 274,284 of NZ_JBVICA010000006.1, read as the reverse complement.
CCGGGTCCCGGCGCGCCCGAGGCCTCCGTGGCACGCTGGACGTCTTGATGATCGTCAAGGCGGAGGGTGCCCGTGGACCAGCTGGCGCTGCTGTTCATCCTGTTGCTTGGGGCGATCGTCACGGTGCCGCTCGGCGACCGGCTGAGACTGCCGGCGCCGGTGCTGATGACGCTCATGGGCATCGTGATCGCGCTGACGCCGTTCGCGCCCGGCGTGGAGATCCCGCCCGAGCTCATCCTGCCGCTGGTGCTGCCCCCGCTGCTCTACGCGTCCGCGCAGCGCACCACATGGCGGCAGTTCGCGGTGAACAAACGGCCGATCTTCCTGCTGGCGGTGGCGCTGGTGTTCGTCACCACGGCCGCCGTGGCGGTGGTCGCGCACTCGGTCGTGCCGGGCCTGCCGCTCGCCGCGGCAGTGGCGCTGGGCGCGCTCGTGGCACCGCCCGACCCGGTCGCGGCCACCGCGGTCGCCGGATCGCTCGGACTGCCGCGGCGGCTGGTGTCGATCCTGGAGGGCGAGGGCCTCTTCAACGACGTCACCGCGATCGTGCTCTACCACGTGGCGATCGCCGCGGTCGTCACCGGATCCTTCTCCTGGCCCGAGGCCATCGGGCAACTGGTGCTCTCCGCCGTCGTCGCCGTGGTCGTGGGCCTGGTCCTCGGCTGGCTCTCCAACAGGCTCCTCGGCCTGCTGGACGACGCCACGCTCCAGATCGGCCTCACTCTCCTCGTACCGTTCGTGAGCTACGTCCTCGCGGAGGAACTCCACGGCTCGGGGGTGCTCGCCGTCCTCACCACCGCGCTGTTCCTCGCCGAACACGCCATGGACGCCGACGACGTCCTCGGGCGGCTCGCCGGGCACACCTTCTGGCAGATCGTGGACACGCTGGTCACCGGCGTCGCCTTCGGGCTGATCGGTCTGGAGCTGCACAACGTCCTCGACACCGTCACGGGCCGGGTCGGGCAGACCCTCGGCTGGGCCGCCGTCATCGTCGCGGTGGTCGTCGGCGTCCGGTTGCTGTGGCTGCTGCCCGCCGCCTGGCTCGCCGCGAGACTCCACTCCCGGCGCGACTACGACGAGGACCTCCCCATCGGCTGGCGCGAGACCGTCGTCATGTGGTGGGCCGGCATGCGCGGTGTGGCGTCCGTCGCGCTCGCCCTCGCGATCCCGCTGCGGACGGCCGACGGCTCGCCCTTCCCCGCCCGCGACGAGATCGTCTACATCGCCTTCGCCGTGGTCCTGAGCACGCTCGTCTTCCAGGGGCTGACCCTGCCCCGGCTGGTCCGGGTGCTCGGCGTCCGCGCCGAGCCGGACGCCGACCGCGAGGACGAGCGTGCCCTGGCACTCCGGGCCGCGAAGGCGGCCAAACGCCGGCTCAAGGAGATCGAGGCGGAGGAGGACCTGCCCGAGGACGTGGTGGAGCAACTGCTGCGCCGCGCCTACGATGTGGGCGCCAGGATCAGCCCCGACATGGTCGACGAGGAGCGCCGCGAGGCCTACGCGCGCCGGGTCGAACGGCTCAGGACGGTGCAGCGAATCCAGCGGGAGATGCTCTCCGCCGCCCGCCGCGAGGTGCTGTCCGCGCGCAGCGAGCCGGGCGCGAACCCGGAGGTCGTCGACCGAGTGCTGCGGCATCTCGACGTGCGCAGCCTGCCCTGAGCCGGGGCGGGGCCCGGTGGCTGGGGAAGGCATCGGACCGGGGCTCCCACCTGGCACGATGGCCGGATGAACATCATGCTTTTCCACTCGATGTACGGGCTGCGGCCGGCGGTGCGGGACGCGGCCGACCGGCTGCGCGCAGCGGGCCACGAGGTATGGGTGCCCGACCTGTTCGAGGGACGGACCTTCGAATCGGCCGAGGAGAGCCAGGCCTTCCGCGAGGAGGCCGGCAGGGACGAACTGCTCCGCCGCGCGGTGCTGGCGGCGGCGCCGTACTCCGAACGGGGCATGGTGTACGCGGGGTTCTCCCTCGGCGGTGCCATCGCGCAGAACCTGGCCCTGGGCGACGGCAACGCACGCGGCTTGCTGCTCCTGCACGGGACGTCGGACATCGCCGCGAACACCTCGGTGGACGACCTGCCCGTGCAGCTCCACGTCGCGGATCCCGACCCGTTCGAGCCGCACGACTGGCTGAACACCTGGTACCTGCAGATGCAGAAGGCCGGCGCCGACGTAGAGATCCACCGCTACTCCGGAGCGGGGCACCTCTACACGGATCCGGGCCTGGCCGACTACGACGAGGACGCGGCCGAGCAGACCTGGAGGACCGCGCTGGGCTTCCTGGAGACGCTCGCGGACTCCTAGTACAGGGCGGCGAGGCGGCATTCGCGGACATGGTGACGAGGCCACGGCCAATTCGGGCCGTGGCCTCGGCGTCCGGGAAATCCACTGGTGGCCGAGCTGGTGTTTCGGTCTTTCCTGCGGCTGTTTCCGTCTGCCGTTTCGGTATCGGGTGGTAATTCTTTCGGTATGCCTTCGAAGGGACTTCGCGTCACCGTTCCCGGCATGGGTGCGAGCTGGCCGCCTGAGATACATATGCGCAGGTCACGGTACAACCCATGGTTGATGTGCCGACGAGCCGGAAAACCTGTACGGAGAGACTGTCGGTGCCTTATCCGACCCTGATCGCTTCCTTAAATATCCTTAAGGTCGGGCGGCGTGCGCGGTTTTGTGTTCTAGCGTGCGAGGGAAACGACGGAGCTTTCGATGCCCCGTCATTTCCGCTACGGAGAACGGAGTTCTCTCTGATGAACCACCGCCGTACCGTCAATCGCAAGGTGCAGGTCGCCACCGGCCTGGTCCTGGGAGGTGCCCTCACCGCAGGAGTCGCCGCACTGCTGCCGGGCGCGGCGCAGGCACGCCTTCCCGGCGGGGATCAGCAGTCCGCGCAGAAACCCCGCCCCCGGCCGGCACCCGCCTTCGCGCCCTATGCGGACGCCTCGGTCAAGCCGTCGCTCGATCTGCCGGCCTGGGCCAAGGGGGCTGGGGTGAAGGAGGTCAATCTCGGCTTCGTCAACCGCGGCAGCGGCTGCGTCCCGGAGTGGGGCGGGATCTCCGGCTCCAGTCCGCTGGGCCGCAACCCCGTGGCCGCCCGGATCGACGCCTTCCGCAAGGCGGGAGGTGACGTGCGGGTGGTGTTCGGCGGTGACCACGGCGCGGAGCTGGCGACGGTCTGTTCCGATCCCGCGAAGCTGGCCGCGGCCTACGGCAAGGTCATATCCCGGTTCGCGCTCACCAAGGTGAACTTCGACATCGATGGCTACGGCCTGCACATGCCGCAGGTCAACTCCCTGCGTTCGAAGGCACTCGCCACGCTTCAGAAGCGCAACCCCTCACTGGACGTGGTGTTCACCCTGCCGGCGCTGCCCAACGGCCTGACGTCCGACGGCGTCGGCGTGCTCGCCGATGCGCGGAAACAGGGCGTACGTATCTCCGCCGTCAACATCACCCCCGACGACTTCGGAACGGCCCGGCCCGGTGACATGGGCAGGCTCGCGACCGGTGCGGCCACTGCCGCCCAGCGCCAGATCAAGACCGCGCTGGGACTCTCGGAAGCGGCTGCCTGGCGCAGGCTCGCGATCACCCCGACCATCGGCGTCAACGGCCCCGGCGGAACCAAGGGCCCGGTGTTCGGCCTGCAGGACGCGAAGGAAGTCGTCGACTTCGCCCGGACGAAGAAGATCGCCTGGCTGTCCATGTCGACCGCCAACCGGGACAAGGCCTGCAAGGGCACGGCGGAGTCCGCAGGGTCCGCGTGCAGTGGCGTCGCACAGCAGCCCTTCGCATTCAGCAAGATCTTCGCCGCCTATCGCGGACCGGACGGCGGGTCCGGCACGCCACGGCCGCAGCCCACGGCCCCGAAGCCCTCCCCGACGGCCACCAGGCCGGCGCCTCCCAGGCCCACGCCCACGGCCACCAAGCCGGCGCCTCCCAGGCCCACAGCCACTCCGACCAGCCCCAAGCCGCCCTCGAACCCGGGGGAGAGCCTCGGGCGCCAGGTCATCGCGCTGGTCAACACGGAGCGCGCGAAGGCGGGCTGTCCGACCGTCCGGGAGAACGCCCTGCTGAACAGGGCAGCGCTGGGCCACTCCGACGACATGGCCCGTCGCGACTTCTTCGACCACACCAACCCGGACGGCAGGGGGCCCGGCGAACGCATCACCGCCGCCGGATACCGGTGGTCGACCTTCGGCGAGAACATCGCACGAGGCCAGCGCACACCCGCCGATGTCATGAGGTCCTGGATGAACAGCACGGGCCACCGCACCAACATCCTCAACTGCCGCGTGAAGGAGATCGGCATGGGCGTGCGGGAGGGCGCGGGCGGGCCCTGGTGGACCCAGGTCTTCGCCACCAGCCGCTGACGGCCCGGATGCCGGCCCTCCAGTGGTCCCCGGTGCAGCGGCCGGGGCCACCCGCGACGCCGCCCTGCCGGGTCCCGTCCGGCCGCAGCAGGGCGTAGCCACCGGCCCCTGTCCCTGTACTGCTCAGGGGGACAGGGCCGGGGGACGGGGCAGGGGGAAATCAGCCCGCGCGGTAGGCGGTCCAGTGGTTCTTCATCCGTGCGACCTGACCCGCGCTGAACTGGTACATGCAGGAGTCGTACGTGTAGTCCATGAAGTTGTGGATCGGGTCCTTGCCGGTCTTGTTGGTGCAGGTGTCACGACCGGTCGGGCACTCGTACGCGGGGGACTTCTCGGCCGGGGTGTCCGAGACGTAGTCGCCGCTGCCGCCGCAGCCGCCCTGGAAGGTGTGGTAGAGCCCCATCCAGTGGCCGACCTCGTGGGTGGCGGTGTCACCCTCGTTGTAGTTGGCGGAGGAGCCGCCGGGCAGCGAGGCGTCGAGGACGACGACGCCGTCGTCCGTGGGGTTGGACGCGTAGTCGCTGGGGAAGGTCGCCCAGCCGAGCAGGCCGCCGCCGATCTTGGCGGTGTAGAAGTTCAGTGCCTCGGGGCCGCCCTTGCGCAGCGTGCTCTTCATCGACCTCTCGGCGGAGGAGTCGGGGGTGACGCCGTTGTACCAGGCGGCGTTGTTCGTGTAGTCGGTGCCGGCCAGGGTGAACTGGAAGCCCGAGTTCGCGTTGCCGGTGCCCTGGCCGCCGTACGCGGAGTTGAGCACGGCCATCTGCCGGTTGATGTCCGTGGAGGTCAGCTTGCCGGCCGTGCCGTCGTGGATGACGTGGAAGTAGACCGGGATGCTGGTGACCGCGGTCGCCGCGAAGGCTCTGGCCTTGCCGCGCCGGGACTCCAGCTTCTGCTTCAGCGCAGCGTCCATGGCCTTGGCCTGGGCGGCGGAGATCTCGTTGGGCTCGTTGGTGTGGCCGGAGGCGCCGGGGCGGGCCTCACGGGCCGTTGCGCTGCCCGTCTCGACGCAGTCCTCGGCGGCGGACGGCGCCTTGGCGGCTGCGACGGTGGTGGGCGCGGACAGCGGGGAAAGGGCCAGGGTTCCGGCCATGATTGCTGTTCCGAGCGCACGGTGACGCAGACGCGGCGATATGCGGACAAGAGCACGCATGGTGACTCCTTGCGGGGGGTGGTGGGGGACGGTTTTTCTCACCGCCGCCGGGAGATTACGTGCCCATGCCAGATCTTGATGAGAATTGAACAAGCCCAATCGATCATCAGGCGATTGGGGACATCCGGGAGAAAATCTCGGGCCGGTCCCGGAGTTCGGGACGCGGACGTAACGTCCGGTGCTGCGACGACGGGCGGTGTGTCCCGGTTCGTTACCGCGGGAAACACCACCCGTCGAGTGAATGTGATCTTCAGTTAACACGCCGGAGATGGCTGAAAATCGACGCCAGGGAACCGGTCATCGGACCGGCTGGTACACCCGCTCGATCTTCTGCGTTCCACTGCGCGTCAGATACGACCGCTGCCATGCGCTCGTGGCGTCACGGTCCGTACGGTCCGAGACGGTGTAGTAGTCCATCTGGGTGCGCTCGGCCGTGACGTCGAGCACGCCGTAGCCGTGGTAGTCCATGTCGACCCACTTCACGTGCCGGTTGGCCGCCTTGATGGCGCCGGCGGCGACCAGCGACAGCGTGTGCGGTGCCACGTGCAGCAGGTCGTCGATGTTGTCGGAGGTCACCGAGGTGACCACGAACTCCGTCGCCGCGGAGGCCGACAGCGGGTACGTGGCGGCCTTCACCGGCACGTCGTTGGCCCAGGCCATATGGATGTCGCCGGTCAGGAACACCGTGTTGGCGACCCCGCGCTCCCGCAGGTGGGCCAGCAGCTCCCTGCGGTCGTCGGTGTAGCCGTCCCACTGGTCGGTGTTGATCGTCAGACCGCCGCTGGGCAGGCCGAGCAACTTCGCCAGGGGCTCCAGGAGATGGGCCGGCAGCGCGCCGAACGCCACGGGCGAGATCATCACCGAGGTACCGACGAGCTTCCAGGCCGCGTCGGAGGAGGCGAGTCCGGCCTTCAGCCAGTCCAGCTGCGCCCGGCCGGTGATGCTGCGCTCCGGGTCGTCCACACCGCCGTTGCCCGCCTTCACCTGCTGAGAGCGGAACGAGCGCAGGTCGAGCAGATGCAGATCGGCCAGCCGGCCGAAGCGCAGCCGCCGGAACACGGTCCCCTCGGTGGACGTCCGCACCGGCATCCACTCGAAGTAGGCCTGCTTGGCCGCGGCCACCCGCCGCGCCCACTCGCCCTCGGCGCCCGGGGTGTGGTTCTCCGCCCCGCCCGACCAGGCGTCGTTGGCGAACTCGTGGTCGTCCCAGATCGCCACCACCGGGTGCGCGGCGTGCATCGCCTGGAGATCGGGGTCCGTCTTGTACTTGCCGTGCCGGGTCCGGTAGTCGGCCAGCGAGACGATCTCGTGCAGCGGTTCGTGCTGCCGCACCACGTACTTCGGCTCCGGGTAGCTGCCCGAGCCGTACTCGTAGATGTAGTCGCCGAGGTGCAGGACGGCGTCGAGGTCGGTGCGCGCCGCGAGGTGCCGGTAGGCGGAGAAGTACCCCGCCTCCCAGTTGGAGCAGGAGACCACGCCGAAGCGCACGCCGGGCGCGGCCGAGTCCATGCCGGGAGCGGTCCGGGTCCGTCCGGCCGGCGACTGGATGCCGCCCGCGGTGAACCGGAACCAGTAGGAGGTCGCCGGGGCGAGCCCGCGTACATCGATCTTCACCGTGTGGTCCGACGCGGCCGTCGCGGTCGCCGAACCCTGGGCAATGACCCGGGAGAAGCTCCTCTCCTGGGCGACCTCCCAGGTCACGACGGTGTCCGGCCCGATCCCGGACCCGGGCCGGGCCTCGGGGACCGGGGTGACCCGGGTCCACAGCAGCACCCCGTCGGGCAGCGGGTCGCCGGAGGCGACGCCGTGCAGGAAGGCGGGGGCCTGCGAGGCGGATGCGGGGGTGGCGGCGGCAGCGGGGCGAATGGTCGCGGCGGCTACGGCCGGACCCGCGACGGCAGTGGCGGCAGCGGCCTTGACGACCGTGCGGCGACTGTGAGTTGGAGTGGGGAGACTGGTCACGGCCGCATACCCTACTGACGGGTACGCGAAACGGGCAGACGTTGAACGTAATGTTCGTCTGCCCGTTGTCAGCGCGTTGCGGCCAGGTGGAGAGCCGTCAGCCCTTCAGGGCCTTGTCGACGGCCGCGGTGAACTCAGGCGCGGTCATCGGGGTGTTGTCCGAACCCTCCGAGGTGACCTTCTTGCCGTTCATCTTGAGGGTCGGCGTGCCGGTGACGCCGCTCTTGTCGAACTTCTTCGACATCTCGAGCGCCCAGCGGTCGTAGGTGCCGTTCTTCACGTCCGCCTGGAACTGCTTGTTGTCCTTCAGCGCCGGCACGGTGCCGGCCGCCTCGAGCAGGTAGTCGTCCTTGGCGAACTTGTCCTGGCTCTCCTCCGGGTGGAACTTCGCGGAGTAGAGCGCGGCCTTGTAGTCCAGGAAGGCCTGGGTGCTCACGTTCAGCGCGGCACCGAGCGCGCTGAGCGCGTTCTTCGAGCCCTCGCCGTTGGTGCCGTTGTCGATGAACGTGGCGCCGACGAACTGGACCTTGTACTTGCCGGCCTCGACGTCCTTCTTGATCGTCTCGCCGACCTGCTGCTCGAAGGTCGCGCAGATCGGGCAGCGCGCGTCCTCGTACATCTCCAGGGTCTTCTTGGCCTCGGGCTTGCCGACGACGATCTCGGTGCCGTCCTTGCCGGAGGCGTTCGCGGGAATGGCCAGCTCCTTCGTCTTGGCCGCTTCCCACGCCGTCGGCTTGTTGGCCTGCACCACCGCGAAGCCGACACCGCCGGCCGCGGCGAGGACACCGACGATGGCGGAGGCGACGACGAGCTGGCGCCTCACCTTGTCCTTCTTGGCCTGGCGTTCGCGCTCGGCGCGCAGACGCTCGCGGGCTGCCGCCTTGTTGGCCTGGCTGTTGCGTGCACTCATGATCATTCACTCCGTGGGAAGACGTGGTAATGGGGACTGCGGTGTTCGCTCAGGCGGTGACGAGTGCCGAGCGGGGCGGTCCCCGGCGTCCGACGGAGTGCGCGAGCAGAGGTGAGCGGACCGGGGTGAGCGGCCGGTCCGCGATGCGGGTGCCGGGCCGGAGGAGGGGGCGCGGAGCGGTCGCCGCGCGGACCGCGACCAGCAGCGGCCGGAAGGCGAACGAGGCCGTCGCACGCAGCAGACCGGCCAGCGCGGCCTCTCCCCTGCGCAGCCACAGGGCGGCGAGCAGCCCGACCGACACATGGACGGCGAGCAGCAGCCACGGCAGCGCGGGGTCCGGCGAGCCGAGCAGGCCCGCCGCGCCGTGTGCCGGAGCCGTGACGCCCGGCAGCGCGGCGCCCGCCTCGCCGCCGCAGAACACGTCCACCCCGACCGAGCGCAGCGAACCGGCCACCGGTCCGCCCGCCGGGCCGTAGCAGACGTGCTGCCCGGTGGTGAAGACGGTGTCCGCGGCCAGCTCCGTCGGTATCAGCACCCCGGCGATGGGCCCGAAGCCCCGCTCGCGTCCGGCGAGGGCGTACGCGACGGCGAAGACCACGGCGGCGATCGCCGTGACCGTGGAGAACGGCAGCGGCACCCCGGACAGCAGCACGTGGGCGCCGGCGGACAGCGTCACGACCAGTGCCGTGAAAAGTGCCGCCCGCAGCGCCCTGAGCCGCGTCCCCGATATGTCCATCGCAGGGCAGTGTGTCATGCCGGTGGGTAAGCGAGGTCTAAAGTGCGCCCGGGATCCGGTGGCCCGGACCCCGGAGCGCCCGGATCCGGCCCGGTGTCCGTCGCGTCAGTGGCCGAGCCCCGGGATGCGGCCGTTGCGGAAGAGGTCCACGAAGATCTGGTGGTCGGCCCGGGCCCGCGCCCCGTAGGCGTGGGCGAAGTCCGTGAGCATCACGGCGAACCCGTCCTCGTCGGCGGCGATGGCGGCGTCGATGGCCCGCTCCGTGGAGAACGGCACCAGCGAGTGCCCACTCTCGTCGTCGGCCGCCGCGTGCATCGTCGCCGTGGCCCGGCCCAGGTCCGCGACCACCGCAGCGATCTCCGCCGGGTCGTCGAGGTCCGACCAGTCCAGGTCCACCACGTACGGGGAGACCTCCGCGACCAGCTGACCGGTGCCGTCCAGTTCGGTCCAGCCCAGCCACGGGTCGGCGTGGTCCTGGAGCGCCCGCTGCGAGATCACCGTGCGGTGCCCCTCGTGCCGGAAGTAGTCGCGCACCCGCTGGTCGGTGACGTGCCGGGACACCGCGGGGGTCTGCGCCTGCTTCATGTAGATGACGACGTCGTTCTCCAGGGCGTCGCTGTGCCCCTCCAGCAGGATGTTGTAAGAGGGCAGCCCGGCGGAGCCGATGCCGATGCCGCGCCGCCCCACCACGTCCTTGACCCGGTACGAGTCGGGCCGCACCAGGCTGGACTCGGGCAGGGTCTCCAGATAGCCGTCGAATGCCGCGAGGACCTTGTAGCGCGTGGCCGCGTCCAGGTCGATCGAACCGCCGCCGGGCGCGAAGCGCCGCTCGTACTCCCGGATCTCGGTCATCGAGTCCAGCAGCCCGAAGCGGGTGAGCGAGCGGGCCGTGCGCAGCGCCTCCAGCAGCGGGCCCTCGGCGGTGTCCAGGGTGAAGGGGGGAACGTCGTCGTCCTTGGCGCCCGTCGCCAGCGCGTGTATGCGCTCCCGGTAGGCGGCGGCGTAGATCCGCACCAGGTCGCCGATCTGCCCGTCGGAGAGCGCCTTGGCGTGACCGATCAGCGCGACGGAGGCGGCGAAGCGCTTGAGGTCCCAGGTGAAGGGGCCGACATAGGCCTCGTCGAAGTCGTTGACGTTGAAGATCAGCCGGCCGTTCGAGTCCATGTACGTACCGAAGTTCTCGGCGTGCAGATCGCCGTGGATCCACACCCGGCCGGTCCGGTCGTCGACATACGGGCCGGCCGGCGTGCCGTCGTCCAGGTCCGTGTAGAACAGGCACGCCGTGCCGCGGTAGAAGGCGAACGCGGAGGCCGCCATCTTCCGGAACTTGACGCGGAAGGCGGCCGGGTCGGCGGCGAGCAGCTCGCCGAAGGCGGTGTCGAAGACGGCGAGGATCTGCTCGCCGCGCTGTTCGGCCGTGGCCGTCTGGACCGGCATCGCGTGGTGCCTCCTGGTACGAGAAGAATCGGACAGGTGTCCCGTTCCGCCGCTGCCCGGGGTACGGACGGCGGCACGACGGAACCAACGAGCGACCGTACCCGCGAGTGCCCGGTCGGTGTCAGTGGAGAGGCATAGACTTCGACGCTGACCCCCCAGACTTTCGTCCCGCGTTCGCCCGGAGGCCTGCAGCCGTGACCAAGCCGCCCTTCACGCACCTTCACGTCCACACCCAGTACTCGCTGCTGGACGGTGCGGCGCGGCTCAAGGACATGTTCAACGCCTGCAACGAGATGGGCATGACCCACATCGCCATGAGCGACCACGGCAACCTCCACGGGGCGTACGACTTCTTCCACCAGGCCCAGAAGGCCGGGGTCACGCCGATCATCGGCATCGAGGCGTACGTCGCGCCCGAGTCGCGGCGGAACAAGCGCAAGATCGTCTGGGGCCAGCCGCACCAGAAGCGGGACGACGTCTCCGGTTCCGGTGGTTACACCCACAAGACGATCTGGGCGGCGAACGCGACCGGTCTGCACAACCTCTTCCGCCTGTCCTCCGACGCGTACGCCGAGGGCTGGCTGCAGAAGTGGCCGCGGATGGACAAGGAGACCATCGCCCAGTGGTCCGAGGGGCTCATCGCCTCCACCGGCTGCCCCTCCGGCGAACTCCAGACCCGGCTGCGCCTCGGCCAGTACGAGGAGGCCCGCAAGGCGGCAGGGGAGTACCAGGACATCTTCGGCAAGGACCGGTACTTCCTGGAGCTGATGGACCACGGCATCGACATCGAGCGCCGGGTCCGCGACGACCTGCTGAAGATCGGCAAGGAACTCGGCATCCCCCCGCTGGTCACCAACGACTCGCACTACACCTATGCGCACGAGGCCGGCGCCCACGACGCGCTGCTGTGCATCCAGACCGGCAAGAACCTCTCGGACCCGGACCGGTTCAAGTTCGACGGCACCGGCTACTACCTGAAGTCGACGGACGAGATGTACGCCATCGACTCCTCGGACGCCTGGCAGGAGGGCTGCCGCAACACCCTGCTGGTCGCCGAGCAGGTCGACACCTCGGGCATGTTCCAGAAGCGCGACCTGATGCCGAAGTTCGACATCCCGGAGGGCTACACCGAGGTCAGCTGGTTCCGCGAGGAGACCATGCGGGGCATGGCCCGCCGCTTCCCCGGCGGCATCCCCGAGGACCGTCTCAAGCAGGTCGAGTACGAGATGGACACGATCATCTCGATGGGCTTCCCCGGCTACTTCCTCGTGGTCGCCGACTTCATCATGTGGGCCAAGAAGCAGGGCATCGCGGTCGGCCCCGGCCGTGGCTCCGCGGCCGGCTCGATCGTCGCGTACGCCCTGGGCATCACCGACCTCGACCCCATCCCGCACGGTCTGATCTTCGAGCGCTTCCTCAACCCCGAGCGCATCTCGATGCCCGATGTCGACATCGACTTCGACGAGCGTCGGCGCGTCGAGGTGATCAGGTACGTGACCGAGAAGTACGGCGCCGACAAGGTCGCCATGATCGGTACCTACGGCACCATCAAGGCCAAGAACGCGATCAAGGACTCGGCGCGGGTGCTCGGCTACCCGTACGCGATGGGCGACCGGCTCACCAAGGCGATGCCCGCCGACGTCCTCGGCAAGGGCATCCCGCTCTCCGGCATCCTCGACCCCGGCCACCCGCGCTACGGCGAGGCCGGTGAGATCCGCGGGATGTACGAGAACGAGCCGGACGTGAAGAAGGTCATCGACACCGCGCGCGGCGTCGAGGGCCTGGTCCGGCAGATGGGCGTGCACGCCGCCGGCGTGATCATGTCCAGCGAGACCATCACCGAGCACGTCCCCGTCTGGGTGCGGCACACCGACGGCGTCACCATCACCCAGTGGGACTACCCGAGCTGTGAGTCGCTCGGCCTGCTGAAGATGGACTTCCTCGGCCTGCGCAACCTCACGATCATGGACGACGCCGTCAAGATGGTGAAGGCCGGCAAGGGCATCGACATCGATCTCCTGGCCCTCCCGCTCGACGACCCCAAGACCTTCGAGCTGCTCCAGCGCGGCGACACCCTCGGCGTCTTCCAGTTCGACGGCGGCCCCATGCGGTCGCTGCTGCGGCTGATGAAGCCCGACAACTTCGAGGACATCTCCGCCGTGTCGGCCCTCTACCGGCCGGGCCCGATGGGCATGAACTCGCACACCAACTACGCCCTGCGCAAGAACAAGCAGCAGGAGATCACCCCGATCCACCCGGAGCTGGAGGAGCCGCTCAAGGAGGTCCTGGACGTCACCTACGGCCTGATCGTCTACCAGGAGCAGGTGCAGAAGGCCGCCCAGATCATCGCCGGCTACTCGCTCGGCGAGGCCGACATCCTCCGCCGGGTGATGGGCAAGAAGAAGCCCGAGGAACTGGCGAAGAACTTCACGATCTTCCAGGCGGGCGCCCGCAAGAACGAATACAGCGACGAGGCCATCCAGGCCCTGTGGGACGTCCTGGTCCCGTTCGCCGGATACGCCTTCAACAAGGCGCACTCGGCGGCCTACGGACTGGTGTCCTACTGGACCGCCTACCTCAAGGCGAACCACCCCGCCGAGTACATGGCCGCGCTCCTCACCTCGGTCAAGGACGACAAGGACAAGTCCGCGGTCTATCTGAACGAGTGCCGCCGCATGGGCATCCGCGTCCTGCCGCCCAACGTCAACGAGTCCGAGTCCAACTTCGCCGCCCAGGGCGACGACGTCATCCTCTTCGGCCTGACCGCCGTGCGGAACGTCGGACAGAACGTGGTGGACTCGGTCATCAAATGCCGCAAGGCCAAGGGGAAGTACACCTCCTTCCCGGACTTCCTCGACAAGGTCGAGGCCGTGGTCTGCAACAAGCGCACCATCGAATCGCTGATCAAGGCCGGTGCCTTCGACGAGATGGGCCACACCCGCAAGGGGCTCACCGCGCAGTACGAGCCGATGATCGACAACGTGGTCGCGGTGAAGCGCAAGGAGGCCGAAGGACAGTTCGACCTCTTCGGCGGCATGGGCGACGAGGACAGCAGCGAGCCCGGCTTCGGCCTCGACGTGGAGTTCTCCGACGTCGAATGGGACAAGACGTACCTGCTGGCCCAGGAGCGGGAGATGCTCGGTCTCTACGTCTCCGACCATCCGCTCTTCGGTATCGAGCACGTGCTCAGTGACAAGACGGACGCCGCGATCTCCCAGCTCACCGGCGGTGAGCACGCGGACGGAGCGGTCGTCACCATCGGCGGCATCATCTCCGGCCTCCAGCGGAAGATGACCAAGCAGGGCAACGCCTGGGCGATCGCCACCGTCGAGGACCTGGCCGGCTCCATCGAGTGCATGTTCTTCCCCGCCACCTACCAGCTGGTGTCCACTCAGCTGGTCGAGGACGCCGTCGTCTTCGTCAAGGGCCGCCTCGACAAGCGCGAGGACGTGCCCCGGCTGGTCGCCATGGAACTGATGGTCCCCGACCTGTCCGCGGCCGGGAGCAACGCCCCCGTCGTCCTCACCATCCCGACCGTCAAGGTCACCCCGCCCATGGTGAGCCGGCTCGGCGAGATCCTCAGCCACCACAAGGGCAACACCGAGGTGCGGATCAAGCTCCAGGGCCCGCGCTCCACGACCGTGCTGCGGCTCGACCGGCACCGGGTCCAGCCCGACCCCGCCCTCTTCGGCGATCTGAAGGTGCTGCTCGGCCCGTCCTGCCTGGCCGGCTGAGCACCGGCCCGGCGCCTCCCGCGCGCGAAGGGCGCACCCCCTGGGGGGTGCGCCCTTCACGTATGTGCCTGGGGCAGCGGCAGGTCAGTTGTGACCGAAGCGCCGCTGATGTTTACGGGCCACGTCCGACGGACTGCCCTGCGCCTGTGTCTGAGGCATCGACTGAGCCTCGTAGGCAGTGGACTTCGCCTGCTCCGGGCCGTGCTCCTGTGCACGGTTCTGCTGGGCGGGCTGCTTGCGGTTCTTGTTCTTGGCCATGGTGACGCCTCCTGTGGGGATCTAGGGGCCAGGGCCGCTGCCAGACTCACACACCGGACAATCACTCGCATTTCGGATCATCACCCCCGGTGACCGGGCGTGAACCGAAGTCATTCGGCGCGCACCGGGGATCGACAGCGGAATCCGCCACGCCGATGATCGAGTCCCGGCCGTTAACCTCCGCGTGGTCGGGCAGACTCGAAGGAAACCCGAAGCACATCCCAGGAAGAGGGGTGGAACGCGTGGACCGCTGCGTCGTCCTGGTGGACGCCGGCTATCTGCTGGGCGCCGCCGCGAGTCTCCTCGCCGGGGAACCGGCCCGTTCGCGCATCACCGTCGACCATGCCGCCCTCATCCAGGGGCTGAGGGAACGGGCCGAGGCCGACACCGAGCGCCCCCTGCTGCGCATCTACTGGTTCGACGGCGCCCCCGACCGGGTGCCCCAGCCCGAACACCGCCGGCTGCGGGTCATGTCCCGCGTCACCGTACGGCTCGGCGCCCTCACCCGCAGCGACGGACGCTGGGCCCAGAAGGGCGTCGACGCCGCCATGCACGCCGAGCTCACCGAACTGGCCAGGAACCGGGCCTGTTCCGACATCGTCCTCGTCACCGGCGACGGCGACCTCCTGCCGGGACTGATGTCCGCCAAGGAACACGGGGTCGCCGTCCACCTGTGGGCCGTCCAGGCCGCCGACGGCGACTACAACCAGTCCGAGGACCTGGTCGCCGAAGCCGACGAACGCCGTGTGCTCGACCGTGCCTGGATCACCCGCGCCGTACGCGCCAAGGAACTCACCGGAATCTGCGCGCCCCCGCCCGCCCCCCGCCCCGAGATCGCCGCCATCCTCTCCGCTCCCCTCCCCGAGGCCGCGCTGGCCGCCTCAGCGGAACGCGCCGCCGCGACGGCCGAACCCACCGCCGTCCGGAACGGCTCCTCGCCCGTGCCGGCCGTCACCGGAGCGGAGAGCCCCGACCGCACCCCGCCCGGTCCCAAGGGCGTCCCCACCCCCAAGGACCTGGCCGGACTGCGCGGCCCCGGCCCCCAGCCGCCCGTCCACTCCGCCGGAGCCACCCTCCGCTGGTCCTCCGACAAGGGCTGGATCGAACGTCCTGGCAGCAGTGCCCTCGGCGAACCCCCCGAGTCCGCGTCCCTCCCCACCCTCGCCCAGCTCACCAGCGCCGAGCAGCGCTGGGCCGACCGCGAGGAGGACATCACCACCGTCGGTGGCGACCCCTACGAGGTCGGGCAGGTCTTCGCCCGCCGCTGGATGGAACGCCTGCCCGATCCCGCCCATGTGCAGAAGCTCTCCGTGATGTACCCGCGGATCCCACACCGCATCGACGGCGAACTGCTGCGCTACGCGGCCCGCTTCGGTCTCCTGGCCCACAAGGACGACCAGATCGACGAGCACGACCGGTACGCGATCCGGGCGGGATTCTGGCGCGAGATCGATGTCCGGGCAGCCGCCCAGCACGCCCCCGGGGGCGGAACGCCCGCTTCGACCCCGTAGGCTCGTTCCTCGTGAGTACGGGCACAGCACAGGCGGGACACGGCAGCACGGCCGGGTCCCTGCGCACCGGCGTCGTCTGCGCGGTGCGCGACCTGGTGAAGACCTACCCCGCCGCCCGCGGCCGCCGGGGCGCGCCCGGCACGCCCGCCGTACGGGCCACCGACGGGGTGACCCTCGACGTGCACCGCGGCGAGATCTTCGGCCTGCTCGGCCCCAACGGCGCCGGCAAGTCCACCCTGGTCCGCCAGCTCACCGGACTCATGCGGCCCGACGCCGGCAGCGTCGACGTCCTCGGCCACGACCTGGTCAGACACCCCGAGCGGGCCGCACGGCTGGTCGGCTACCTCGGCCAGCAGTCCACGGCCCTCGACGAGCTGACCGTGGCCCTAGCCGCCGAGACCACCGGCCGGCTCCGCGGCCTGTCCGCCCGCGACGCCCGTACCGAATGCGACGACGTCCTCGCCGAGCTGGGCCTCACCGAACTCGCCGCCCGCCCTCTGAAGAAGCTCTCCGGCGGGCAGCGCCGCCTCGCCTGCTTCGCCGCGGCCCTCGTCGGCGAGCGCCCCGTGCTCGTCCTCGACGAGCCCACCACGGGGATGGACCCCGTCGCCCGGCGCGCCGTCTGGGCGGCCGTCGACCGGCGCCGCGCCGAGCGCGGCACCACCGTCGTCCTCGTCACCCACAACGTCATCGAGGCGGAGACCGTACTCGACCGCGTCGCCGTACTGGAGCGGGGCCGGGTCATCGCCTGTGACTCCCCGGCCGGACTCAAGGCGCGGGTCGCGAACGAGGTGCGCGTCGAACTCGTGTGGCGCGACCGCGCGCCCCTCGACGTCCCCGAGGTCGCCGCGCTGCGCGACTCGGCACAGGAGTCGGGCCGCCGCTGGCTGCTGCGGCTCGCCCCCGACGAGGCCCGCGCCGCCGTCGCCGCCGTCACCGGCGGTGCGGCCTTCGCGGCCCTCGACGACTTCACCCTCGCCACACCCAGCCTGGAGGACGTGTACCTCGCCCTCGGCGGACGCACCCAGGGACTGGTGAAGGCGTGAACCCCACGGACAGGAGCACGGCGGCGTGAGTGTTGTCCCCGCCCAAGCGGTGACCGGAACGGAACCGGCCAGGACCCGGGACACCGCGGAGCCCCGCGAAGCGGCACCGCTGGCGCCGCGCGCCCGCCTGCTCCCCGCGCTCGCCGCCGTCTACCGGGCGCAGCTGTCCCGCGCCCGGGTGGCCCGGATCCCGCTGCTCTTCGTGGCGACCTTCCAGTCCGTCGGGATCATGGTCCTGATGCGCGGGGTCGTCGACGGGGGGGACGAGGCCCGTGCCGTCGTCGCCGGGTCCAGCGTCCTCGTCGTCGCGTTCGTGGCGCTCAACCTGCTCGCCCAGTACTTCGGCCAGCTCCGCGCGGGCGGCGGCCTCGACCACTACGCCACCCTGCCGGTGCCCCCGGCCGCCGTGGTGCTCGGCGCGGCCGCCGCGTACGCCTCGTTCACGGTGCCCGGCACCTTCGTCACCGCGATCATCGGCTCCGCGCTGTTCCAGCTGCCCATGACCCATCTGTGGGTGCTGTTCGCGGTGATCCCCCTGGCGGGCGCCGCGCTCTCCGGGCTCGGCGCGGCCCTCGGGCTGCTCGCGCCCCGCCAGGAACTGGCCACGCTCCTCGGCCAGCTCGGCATGTCCGCGGCTCTGCTGCTCGGCGTGCTGCCCCCGGACCGACTCCCGCAGCCCGTCGGCTACGCCCGGGACCTGCTCCCCTCCACCTACGGAGTGGAGGCGTTCGCCCGCACCTACACCGCGCACCCCGACTGGACCGCGGTCGCCCTCGACCTCTCGGTGTGCGCCGTGGTCGGCGTGATCTCGCTCGCGGTGGCCACCTGGGCCTACCGCCGCGCGGCCGTCCGCTGATCCCGGCCTGCCGAGCCTCCGCGCCGATCCCGGCCCGCCGAGCCCCCGCCCGCAGATCCCGCCCTCCGACCCCGTCCGCCGAGCCCCCGCCCGGAACCCGATCGGCCGTCCCGCTTCCGGTTCTGTCCCGCGGGCCTGGCACGATGGCAGAGTGACCGCACCTCTGACACCGCCTCCTCCCCCGCAGGACCAGCCCCAGGACGCCCCCTGGCCGTCGGCCGACGGTTCGCCCCAGGGCGCGTCGTCCGCCGACGACGGGCCGACGGTGGGTGCCCGGCTGATCGAAGCCGGTGTGGTGACGGTGGTGCTGACGGCCGCGGGCGTGCTGCTGGGGCTGCTGTGGCTGTGGCTGGCGCCGCGGGTGCCCCTGGTGTCCGACGGCAAGGCCGTCTTCCTGAAGAGCAGCGAGGGCGAGCAGGCCGCCGGGGCGGACGGCACGTTCGCCCTGCTGGCGTTCGGGTTCGGGGTGGTCTCCGCCGGGGTCGTCTTCGCGGTGCGGAGGCACGTGGGCGTCCTGCAGGTGCTCGGGCTGGCGCTGGGCAGCCTGATCGGCTCGTTCGTCGCCTGGCGGGTCGGCGTCGGGTTCGGGCCGTCCGACGATCTCGTCGTCCGGGCCAGGGAGGCCGGTGCGAACGTCGTCTTCGACGCCCCGCTGGAACTCGGCGCGCTGGGCGCCCTGCTGGTCTGGCCCTTCGCGGCGATGCTCACCCACCTCGGCCTGACGGCCGCCTTCGCCCCGCGCGACCCGGAGCCGGAATGGCTCCCGGGCGGGCACCCGAGGCCCTTCGTGAAGGACGCCCCGCCCACCGACCGTCCGTGACCGCCCGGAGCGGGGTCAGCCGCGGGCGACCGGGGCGATGACCGCGTCCGTCAGGGCCGCCAGGTCCGCCGGGGCCAGCTCCACCTCCAGTCCCCGGCGGCCCGCCGAGACACAGATCGTGGCGTGCTGCCCGGCGGACGCGTCCAGCACCGTGCGGAGCTTCCTGCGCTGCCCCAGCGGGGAGATCCCGCCCCGCACGTAGCCCGTCGTGCGCTCCGCCGCGGCCGGGTCGGCCATGGCCGCGCGCTTGCCGCCGACCGAGGCGGCGAGGGCCTTGAGGTCAAGCGAACCCGCGACCGGGACCACGGCCACGGTCAGCTGTCCGTCCACGTCGGCGACGAGCGTCTTGAACACCCGGTCGGGGGAGACCCCCAGGGCCTGGGCCGCCTCCTCGCCGTACGAGGGGGACGCGGGGTCGTGCTCGTACGCGTGCACCGTGAACGCCGTGCCCGCGGCGGTCAGGGCCACCGTCGCCGGTGTGCCGCCCGGTGCTGCGCCGCCCGTCTGCTTCCTGGACTTCTTCGCCACCGTGTGTCTTCCTCGGTTCAGTTGGGACTGGTCGGCGCCCGCGTCAGGTCGACGGCGGGCAGCGAGGGCAGGTGCCGGATGACGGCCGTCTCGGCGCGCAGCAGCGACAGCTCCTCGCGCAGCCGGGTCGCCGTGTCCGGCGCCTGGAGCAGCCGCTGCCTCGCCGGGACGTCGAGCACGGCGGCCGCCGCCACCAGGTACGACACCACGGACGGCTCGTCCGGGAGGTCGGTGGCACCCGACAGCGACCGCTCCCGGGCCCCGGCGAGCCGCTTCTGGTACGCGCGGAACGCGCGCAGCACCCCTTCGGCGAGGGCGCCGGCACCCTCCCCGGTCTGCTCGGGGATCTCCTCGTACTCGGCCGTCAGATAGGCGCCCGACGCGTCCACCGAAAGGATCCGGATCCTCGTCGTCCCGGTGGCCATGACCTCGAAGCTGCCGTCCGCGCGCTCACGGATGGTCGCCGCGTCCGCGATGCAGCCGACCCGGTGGAACGCCTGGATCGGGTCCGGTCCGAAGCCCGCGGCCGGACCGCGCTCGGGCAGCGAGGTGGGGTCGGGGAGACCGGGTGCGGTGGGGGCGACCTCGCGGCCGTCCCGGATGGCGACGACGGCGAAGCGGCGCGGCTCGTCCTCGTCCGTCTTCGCGAGGTCCCGCATCATGGCCCGGTAGCGCTCTTCGAAGACGTTCAAGGGCAGGACGAGACCCGGGAACAGCACCGAGTTCAGCGGGAAGAGGGGGAGGCGCGCGGTGGTCACAGCGGTCAAGCGTAATGGGCGCGGAAGCGGCCGTGTCCGGCCTTTCTCCGGGTCGGCGCCGGCACCCTGACGGAGGCGCGCTGCTCCAGGAAGCGGGACAGCGGATCACCGCCCAGACACACCCAGGGAACGGACGTCGCATAACGGCCGATCAGGCGGAACTGCTCCCGTGCGTCCGCCGCGCGTCCCCGGCCGACCAGCACGTACGCCAGCAGATTGCGGACCTCGGCCGGCCATGCGTCGCCCGCCGGGTAACCGGCCGACAGCGCGATGCCCCGGTCCGCCGCCAGATCGAGCCGGGCGGCCGGCACGGACCCGCCGTCGCCGACGAGACACGCGAACGCCGCCCGCACCGGCAGCGCCTGCACCAGCGACCCGGGCAGCGCGTCGTCCGCGGCCCGTTCGGCGAAGTCGAAGCACTCGGCGTACGAGCCGCCGACCGCGCCCAGGAACTTCAGCGCGGACACATGGCAGCCGAAATGGTGCGGGGAACGCCGCGTCGCCTCCGCCCACAGCCGCTCGAACACGCCGTGCGCCGCGCGCGTACCGCGGGCGTGGTCCAGGGCGAGCCGCCACGGCACGGGATCGAGGGGCGCGCCCGCGGCCGCCGCGTCGATCAGCGGGGTGACCTCGGCCAGCCGCTCGGCGCGCGCCGGCGACTCCCACGCCCGGCGGACGGCGAGTTCCGCCGAGAGCAGCAGCGCGTCCGGGTCGTCGGGAGCCGCCACGAGCCAGTCGGACAGCCACTCGGGACGGCTCCGCGCGAACGTGGCGAGCCGGGCCGTGTAGCGGTCGCGGTCCTCCCACTCGGCCGCCTCGCGCGTGGCGGCGAGCAGCGCCGAGGCCGGACCGTGGTCGCCGCGCGCCGCCCCCACCAGGGCGGGTGCCAGCCGCTCGTCGGGAGCGTCCAGCAGCACGTCGTCGTCCTCCGGGGGACCGACCGTGAGGTCCTGCGCGCACGCCGAGCAGGCTCCGGTGGCGAGCCTGCGCGGGGAGCCCATCAGGGCGCGGAGGAAGGACATGGCGCAGACCATTGAAAGCCGCAGGTCGGGGGTGCGCCAGAGGCGCACTGTGAAGCTTTGGTAGCGACGTAAAGGTTGTACGGACCGCGGTCAAGGCGAGGTAAAGAACACCCTGGCCGGCGGGCCCCGGAGGCCCGCCGGCCACTGTGGCGCCGGCCGCCTCAGCCTCGCCGCAGCAGCCGTGTCGCCCCGGCCGCCACGGTCGTGGCGAGGATCCAGCCCAGCAGCACCAGCACCGCCGACACCCACTGCCACAGCCCCTCCAGGCGCCAGTAGCCGTCCTGCCCGAGGTTGATCACCGGCAGCAGCAGGTCCAGGGCGTACAACGAGGCGTTCCACGCCGGGTGCTCGTCCGGTTTGATCGCCTCCGGCCGGTACCGCGAGAAGGCCACCGCGCCCGCCGCCCACAGCACCGCCATCCACACCGCGGCCCGGCCCGGCCGGTAGCCGTACGCCACCGTCCAGTCCTGGACGTGCCCCCAGAGCTTCGCCGCCAGCGGCAGCGTCTCCCGGCGCCTGCGCTGCTTGGCGAGCAGCACCTCACGGGCGTCGGCGTCCTCCCCGCTGTTGCGCAGCACGGTCGCCAGCCGCTCGTACGGCTCCGGGCCGTACTCCGGAGTCGCGGACGCCACCCAGTCCAGCCGGCGGGCCAGCGGGAAGTGCCCGTGCGGCACCAGGTTCTCGTAGACGAAGCCGTTCAGGGCCAGCCCGCCGGGCCCGGGCCAGCTGGTCGACAGGTCGATCAGCGTGACGATCTTCGCGCCGTTGAGCACCACCCGCCCCTCGTCCGGGCGTTCCCCGACGAACCGCAGCTCCGGGGTGACGATCCGGCGCAGCGACAGCTCCTCGCCCTCGGCCATCACGAACCGCGCCCGGTGGAAGTCCACCGCGTCCCCGAACCTCCCGTCGTCCAGCCGCGCGCCGCCGTGGCACTCGAACGGCCGTAGCCTGGTGCCCTCCGCGGGCGTCGCCGACACGCCGGTGCCGTATCCGAAGCTGCTGGTGCCGTACGGGGGAGTGTTCGCCATCTGCCCGGTCCCGGCGCTGGTCCAGCCGCCGGTCATGTACAGCGTCCGCTCCACGGTGAGCTGCGGGGCGTTGAACGCCCGCCGCCCCCCGGCCGCCCGCAGCCTGCTCCCGCGCAGGCTCATCGACCCGCCCACCTTGGCGCCCCGGAGGCTCACCTCCCCGTACGTCTCGACCAGCTCGGCCTGGAAGTCCTGTGCGACGGTCAGCCCGTCCGCCGCGATCGCCCGGCCGCGGCGGTCCGGGCGCGCCTCCAGCTGGTTGATCAGCAGATCGGTGCCTATCTGCGCGTCGGTCAGCCGTATGCCGCGGGCGACCCGGCAGCGCGGCAGATGCAGATCGCCCTCCGTGCGCAGCCGCGCCGCCTCCAGCCGCGGAATGGCGCAGCGCACCATCCGCAGCGTCGTGAAATGGCACTCCGGGAGCGTCACCTCCCGGTCGAAACGGCAGCCGGACAGCTCCACGTACGGGCCGACCCGGCCGCCCGCCAGATCCAGGTCGCCCGAGATGCGCACCCCGCGCAGCTTCAGGGCGGCGACCCGGCCCGGCATCGCGGACGGGCCGTTGAGCAGCAGCAGCGCGACCGCACGGGCGCTCACCGTCCGCTGCGGTCCCCAGGTGCGTCCCGACGACGGGTCGTCGAGCATCCGGTCGCCGGTCGACAGGTCATAGGTGCTTCCGTTCCGGAACGCCTGCCACATGGCACGCTCGGTCTCGCTGAGCCATGCGGGTGCGTCCCCGTCCAGCGGCTCGGTCACTGCCGCCCCTTTCCCCGAGTTCCCCTGCGTCGCACAGCCGTGCTGTGCCGCGTACGGCCGTTCTTCCCGCTGAGTGACGGTGTGAACGCCAGTGGTGACGCAGAACTGCTGGGGCACGTATCAGTCAGTGATACGAGAGACCGGCGTTCCGGCCGGGTCTGCGAGAATTGATCCGTGCTGCGATCACTCTCTCTGGCCCGAATCGATCTGCGCGGCGCCCTTCCCGAGGGCGGCGCGCTCCGTGACCTCCTGCCCCGCGCAGAGTTCGACGTGGAAGCCGCCCTGGAGAAGGTGCGGCCCATCTGCGAGGACGTCCGCCATCGCGGCACCGCGGCACTGATCGAGTACGCGGAGAGGTTCGACGGGGTGCGGCTGGACCGGGTGCGGGTGCCCGCGCAGGCCCTCGCCGACGCCCTGGAGCAGCTCGACCCGGAGGTCGGGGCCGCCCTGGAGGAGTCGATCAGGCGGGCCCGGATCGTCCACCGGGAGCAGCGCCGCACCGGCCACACCACCCAGGTGGTGCCCGGCGGCACGGTCACCGAGAAGTGGGTGCCCGTCGAACGCGTCGGCCTGTACGCGCCGGGCGGCCGGTCCGTCTACCCGTCGTCCGTCGTCATGAACGTCGTCCCCGCCCAGGAAGCCGGCGTCGGCTCCATCGCGCTCGCCTCCCCGCCCCAGCGGGAGCACGGCGGCCTGCCGCACCCGACGATCCTCGCCGCGTGCGCCCTGCTGGGCGTCGAGGAGGTGTACGCGGCCGGCGGAGCCCAGGCCGTCGCGATGTTCGCGTACGGCACCGAGGAGTGCGCGCCCGCCAACATGGTCACCGGCCCGGGCAACGTCTGGGTCGCCGCCGCCAAGCGCTACTTCACCGGCCGCATCGGCATCGACACCGAGGCCGGCCCGACCGAGATCGCGATCCTCGCCGATGCCACCGCCGACCCGGCGCACGTCGCCGCCGACCTGATCAGCCAGGCCGAGCACGATCCGCTCGCGGCCGCCGTCCTGGTCACCGATTCCGAGGAGCTCGCCGACGCCGTCGAGCGGGAGCTGGGGCCGCAGATTGCCGCCACCAAGCACGTCGAGGACCGGATCCTGCCGGCGCTGTCCGGCAAGCAGTCCGCCGTCGTGCTGGTCGACGGCATCGACGAGGGCCTGCGCGTCGTCGACGCCTACGGCGCGGAGCACCTGGAGATCCAGACCGCGGACGCGGCAGCCGTCGCGGACCGGGTCCGCAACGCGGGCGCGGTCTTCGTCGGCCCGTGGGCGCCGGTCTCCCTGGGCGACTACTGCGCCGGCTCCAACCACGTGCTGCCCACCGGCGGCTGCGCCTGCCACTCCTCCGGGCTGTCCGTCCAGTCCTTCCTGCGCGGCATCCACGTCGTGGACTACACCCGCGACGCCCTCGCCGAGGTCACCCACCACGTGGTGACGCTGGCGGAGGCGGAGGACCTGCCGGCGCACAGCGCCGCGCTCAAGGCCCGCTTCGGCTGGAAGGTGCCGGGCAAGTGACCACCGGCGACATCGGTATCGACGACCTGCCAATCCGCGACGAGCTGCGCGGCAAGTCCCCCTACGGCGCGCCCCAGCTCGACGTACCCGTACAACTGAACACCAACGAGAACCCGTACCCGCTGCCCGAGCCGCTCGTCGAGCGGATCGCCGAGCGGGTGCGGGAGGCCGCGCGGGGACTGAACCGCTACCCGGACCGGGACGCCGTCGAGCTCCGCACGGAACTCGCGAAGTACCTGACCCGCACCGGCGGTCACCCCGTCTCCGCGGAGAACGTGTGGGCGGCCAACGGCTCCAACGAGGTCATCCAGCAGCTGCTGCAGACCTTCGGCGGCCCCGGCCGCACCGCCATCGGCTTCGAGCCCTCGTACTCGATGCACGGGCTGATCTCCCGGGGCACCGGCACCGGCTGGATCTCCGGCCCCCGCAACGACGACTTCACCATCGAC
This sequence comes from Streptomyces sp. NPDC030222, assembly GCF_055573115.1. NCBI lineage: Bacteria > Bacillati > Actinomycetota > Actinomycetes > Kitasatosporales > Streptomycetaceae > Streptomyces > Streptomyces sp. NPDC030222. The sequence continues at coordinate 249,450 of NZ_JBVICA010000006.1, read as the reverse complement.
GTGGCGGCCGCACGGAAGGCCGTCGCCGAGCACCGCCCGGACGTCGTCTTCATCACCTCGCCCAACAATCCGACGGGCACCGCCGTCGACGCCGACACGGTCGTCGCGCTGTACGAGGCCGCCCAGGAGGCCAAGCCCTCGCTGGTGGTGGTCGACGAGGCGTACGTCGAGTTCAGCCACCGCCCCTCGCTGCTGCCGCTGCTCGGGGGACGGCCCCATCTCGTGGTGTCGCGGACCATGTCCAAGGCCTTCGGCGCCGCCGGCCTGCGCCTCGGCTATCTCGCCGCCCACCGGGCCGTCGTGGACGCCGTCCAGCTGGTGCGGCTGCCCTACCACCTCTCCGCGATCACCCAGGCGACCGCGCTGGCCGCCCTGGAGCACACCGACACGCTGCTCGGATACGTCGAGCAGCTCAAGGGGGAGCGGGACCGGCTGGTCGCCGAACTGCGGGCCGCGGGCTACGAGGTGACCGAATCCGACGCCAACTTCGTGCAGTTCGGGCGGTTCCCGGACGCCCACGAGGCATGGCGGCAGATCCTGGACCGGGGCGTCCTGGTCAGGGACAACGGGGTGCCGGGCCGGCTGCGGGTGACCGCCGGCACGCCCGAAGAGAACGACGCGTTCCTCGATGCGGTTCGCGCGATGAAGAAGGAGCAGAGCTCATGAGCCGCGTAGGACGGGTCGAGCGCACCACCAAGGAGACGTCCGTCGTCGTCGAGATAGACCTCGACGGCACCGGGAAGGTCGATGTGTCGACCGGTGTCGGTTTCTACGACCACATGCTCGACCAGCTCGGCCGGCACGGGCTGTTCGACCTCACCGTCAAGACCGACGGCGACCTGCACATCGACACCCACCACACCATAGAGGACACCGCCCTCGCGCTCGGCGCGGCGTTCAAGCAGGCCCTCGGCGACAAGGTCGGCATCTACCGCTTCGGCAACTGCACCGTCCCCCTGGACGAGTCGCTCGCCCAGGTCACCGTCGACCTCTCCGGCCGCCCCTACCTGGTGCACTCCGAGCCGGAGAACATGGCGCCGATGATCGGCACCTACGACACCACGATGACCCGGCACATCCTGGAGTCCTTCGTCGCCCAGGCGCAGATCGCGCTGCACGTCCACGTCCCGTACGGCCGCAACGCCCACCACATCGTCGAATGCCAGTTCAAGGCGCTCGCCCGGGCCCTGCGGTACGCCTCCGAGCGCGACCCGCGCGCGGCCGGCATCATCCCCTCCACGAAGGGCGCGCTGTGAACGGTCTCTCCACCGTCCTGATCTTCATCGGGCTGATGCTCGTCGGCGGGATCTACTCGTTCGTGCAGCAGAAGAAGCCCACCGGCCTCATCGTCCTGGTGTCCATCGGCGCCGCCATGTTCATCGGCGCCGGCGTCCTCCGGCTGGATGTGTGGTCATGACCAAGAAGGTCGTCGTCTTCGACTACGGCTTCGGCAACGTCCGCTCCGCCGAGCGCGCCCTCGCCCGGGTCGGCGCGGACGTCGAGATCACCCGTGACTTCGACCGGGCGATGAACGCCGACGGGCTCCTGGTGCCCGGCGTCGGTGCGTTCTCCGCCTGTATGACCGGCCTCAAGCAGGCCCGCGGCCACTGGATCGTCGACCGCCGGCTCTCCGGCGGCCGGCCGGTCATGGGCATCTGCGTCGGCATGCAGATCCTCTTCGAGCGGGGCATCGAGCACGGCGTCGAATCCGACGGCCTCGACGAGTGGCCCGGCGTCGTCTCCCCCCTCAAGGCCCCGGTCGTCCCGCACATGGGCTGGAACACCGTCCGGGCCCCCGGGGACTCCGAGCTGTTCGCCGGCCTCGACCCCGACGCCCGCTTCTACTTCGTGCACTCCTACGCCGTGCACACCTGGGACCTGGAGGTCACCAACCCGGCCATCCGCGCCCCCAAGGTCACCTGGGCCACACACGGCGAGCCCTTCGTGGCGGCCGTCGAGAACGGCGCCCTGTGGGCGACCCAGTTCCACCCCGAGAAGTCCGGCGACGCCGGAGCACAGCTCCTCACCAACTGGATCGAGACTCTGTAGATGGCTGCCAACAAGCTCGAACTCCTCCCCGCCGTCGACGTCCGCGACGGCCAGGCCGTCCGCCTCGTGCACGGCGAGTCCGGTACCGAGACCTCCTACGGCTCCCCGCTGGACGCCGCCCTGGCGTGGCAGCGTGCCGGAGCCGAGTGGCTGCACCTGGTCGACCTGGACGCCGCGTTCGGCACCGGCGACAACCGGCAGCTGATCGCCGAGGTCACCCGGACCATGGACATCAAGGTGGAACTGTCCGGCGGCATCCGCGACGACGACACCCTCGCCGCCGCCCTCGCCACCGGCTGCACCCGCGTCAACCTCGGCACCGCCGCGCTGGAGACCCCGGAGTGGGTCGCCAAGGTCATCGCCGAGCACGGCGGCCGGATCGCGGTCGGCCTCGACGTCCGCGGCACCACCCTGCGCGGCCGCGGCTGGACCCGCGACGGCGGCGACCTCTACGAGACGCTGGCCCGCCTGGACTCCGAGGGCTGCGCCCGCTACGTCGTCACCGACATCGCCAAGGACGGCACCCTCCAGGGCCCCAACCTGGAACTGCTCAGGAACGTCTGCGCCGCCACCGACAAGCCGGTCGTCGCGTCCGGCGGGGTGTCCTCGCTGGACGACCTCCGGGCGATCGCCGAACTGGTCCCGCTGGGCGTCGAGGGCGCCATCGTCGGCAAGGCGCTCTACGCCGAGGCGTTCACCCTCGAAGAGGCACTCGAGGCGGTGTCGAAGTGAGCGACGCCGTCCGCCGCGTCGTATCGGCCGGCCCGTGGGAGGAGGCCTTCGGCTACTCCCGCGCGGTCGAACTGCCGAACGGCATGGTGCTGGTCTCCGGCTGCACGTCGGTGATCGACGGCGTGATCATCGACGGCGGCCCGTACGAGCAGGCCGTCAACGCCTTCAACGCCGCCCTCGACGCGCTGAAGGAGCTCGGCCTCGGCAGCGAGCACGTGGTGCGCACCCGGATGTACATCACCCACGCCCGGGACGTCGACGAGGTCGGCCGCGCCCACAAGAAACTCTTCGGCACCGTCCGCCCGGCCACTTCGATGATCATCGTCTCCGGTTTCGTCGACCCGCGACTGGTCGTCGAGGTCGAGGTCGAGGCGTACCGTGGCAGCGCGCCCCAGGAGGGGACCGCCGCCGACGGCACCCGTTCCCCGCGCCCCACCTCCGAAGGACAAGCACCATGACCCTCGCCGTCCGAGTCATCCCCTGCCTGGACGTGGACAACGGCCGGGTCGTCAAGGGCGTCAACTTCCAGAACCTCCGCGACGCGGGCGACCCCGTCGAGATGGCCAAGCTGTACGACGCCGAGGGCGCCGACGAGCTGACCTTCCTCGACATCACCGCGTCCTCCGGGAACCGCGAGACCACCTACGACGTGGTGCGCCGCACCGCCGAACAGGTCTTCATCCCGCTCACCGTGGGCGGAGGCGTGCGGTCCGCCGAGGACGTCGACAAGCTGCTCCGTGCCGGCGCCGACAAGGTCGGCGTCAACACGGCTGCGATCGCCCGCCCCGAGCTGATCAAGGAGATCGCCGAACGCTTCGGCAGCCAGGTGCTGGTCCTCTCCGTGGACGCCCGCCGTACCCCCGCCGGCTCCTTCGAGGTGACCACTCACGGCGGGCGCCGCGGCACCGGTATGGACGCCGTCGAGTGGGCCCACCGGGCGGCCGAACTGGGCGCCGGCGAGATCCTGCTGAACTCGATGGACGCCGACGGCACCAAGGACGGCTACGACACCGAGATGATCGCGGCCGTGCGCAAGCACGTCATCGTCCCCGTCATCGCCAGCGGCGGCGCCGGCCGGCTCGCCGACTTCCCCCCGGCGATCGAGGCGGGCGCGGACGCGGTCCTCGCGGCCTCCGTCTTCCACTTCGGCGACCTGCGCATCTCCGAGGTCAAGGACGCCCTGCGGGCGGCCGGTCACCCGGTGCGCTGAGCCGGACCCGGTACCGGACGCCCCGCCGCGCCGGGCGGCGCCTCACTTCTCCAGCGGCTGCGTCAGCTGGACCAGGTTGCCGACGGTGTCGTCGAGGATCGCCGCGAGCAGGGGCCCGTGCTGCACGGGCGGCTGCGTGAACGTGACGCCCAGCGCGGTCAGGCGCGCGTACTCGGCCCGGAGGTCGTCGACGCCGAAGACGATGCACGGGAGCCCGGCGGCGTGCAGCCCCCTGCGGTAGGTCTCCGCGATGGGGCTGTCGCCGGGCTCCAGCAGGAGCTCCACGTCCTGGGTACCGCCGGGCGCACCCACGGTGACGAAGGCGGTGTCGCCCACCGGGACGTCCACGCGGGTCTCGAAGCCGAGCACCTCGGTGTAGAAGGTCTGGGCCTTCCGTACGTCGTCGACGAACACACTGGTCATGGCGACCCTGATCACGGCAACGCCCCACTTCCTCGGGGTGGCTCTTCGCCACCGATGGTGCCCTTCCGACTGCCCTTCCGGGGCCGGCGGCCGTCCCCGGCCCTGCGTGCGAGCACGGCCGCGGGCAGCCGTCTGCGGCGGATCTCCCCAACGGGGCTGTCGTCGGCCGCTGGCAGGAGCCGTAAGAGCGCCCTTCCGTCGCGGGCGGCACCCGGGACCGATGCCGAGGCATCCCGCCCCCGGAGCGCGTCCGCCCGCTCAGATGCCGAGCTTCGCCTCGTACACCTTCGCGACCGCGTCCTTGTCACCGTCCGCGTCCACCCGGGCCGCCGACTGGCGGCCGAACGCGAACAGGACCAGTTCGCCCGGGTCCCCGGTGACCGTCACCACCGGGGTGCCGCGGTGGGCCACCGCGGTCTGCCCGTCCGGGCGGCGCAGCACCAGCCCCACCGGGCACTTCCGCCCCAGCAGCCGGGCCGACTTCTCCAGGCGGGACCACAGAGCGTTCGCGAACACGGGATCCAGCTCCCGCGGCGTCCAGGCAGGCTGCGCACGGCGCACGTCCTCCGCGTGGACGTAGAACTCGACCGTGTTCGCCGCCTCGTCCACCTGCTTCAGTGCGTACGGCGACATCCGCGGCGGGCCCGTCCGGATCAGCCGGATCAGCTCGTCGTACGGCTTCGCCGCGTACTCCGCCTGCACCTGCTCCAGTCGGGCCCTGAGCACTCCGAGCAGTATTCCGCCGGCCGCGTCCGGGCGGCGCTCCCGCACCACCACATGGGCGGCCAGGTCCCGGGTCGTCCAGTCGTCGCAGAGGGTCGGCGCGTCCGGGCCCGCCGCATCCAGCAGATCGGCGAGCAGGAGCCGTTCACGCTTGGCATGGGTCGACATGGCCGCCAGCCTACTCACGGGTAGCGCGTCCGCCCAGTGGACGCACGGGCCGGGCGCCCGATCCCGCACGGCACAATGGCCGCATGACCAGCACCACCCCGCCCGGCGGACTCGACCCCGCCATCGCCGCCCGTCTCAAGCGCAGCGCCGACGGGCTGCTCCCGGCCATCGCCCAGCAGTACGACACCGGCGAGGTCCTGATGCTCGGCTGGATGGACGACGAGGCACTGCACCGCACCCTCACCACCGGCCGCTGCACCTACTGGAGCCGCAGCCGCCAGGAGTACTGGGTCAAGGGCGACACCTCCGGCCACGTCCAGTACGTGAAGTCGGTCGCGCTGGACTGCGACGCCGACACCGTGCTCGTCCAGGTCGACCAGGTCGGCCCGGCCTGTCACACCGGCACCCGCACCTGCTTCGATTCCGGTGCCCTGCCGCTCACCGCCCAGTAAGGTCACCGGACATGGACCTCGAGACGTTCCGCAAACTGGCCGTGGACCGCCGTGTCATCCCCGTCAGCCGCAGGCTGCTCACGGACGGCGACACCCCCGTGGGGCTCTACCGCAAGCTCGCCGCCGAACGCCCCGGCACGTTCCTCCTCGAATCCGCGGAGAACGGCCGTTCCTGGTCCCGTTACTCCTTCATCGGCGTACGCTCCGCCGCCACCCTCACCGAACGCGACGGACAGGCCCACTGGCTGGGCACCCCGCCCGTCGGCGTGCCCGTCGACGGCGACCCGCTCCAGGCCCTGGGCGCCACCGTGCAGACCCTCCACACCCCCCGCGACCTCGCCGGGGGACTGCCGCCCTTCACCGGCGGCATGGTCGGCTACCTCGGCTACGACGTCGTCCGCCGCCTGGAGCGCATCGGCGAGCACAGCCGCGACGAGCTGCGGCTGCCCGAGCTGACCATGCTCCTCACCTCGGACCTCGCCGTCCTCGACCACTGGGACGGCACCGTCCTGCTGATCGCCAACGCGATCAACCACAACGACCTCGACACCGGCGTCGAGGAGGCCTACGCCGACGCCGTCGCCCGCCTCGACGCCATGGAGGCCGACCTCTCCCGGCCCTCCGACTACCGGCCCGTCGCCCTCCCCGCCTCCGAACTGCCGGAGTACACCGCGCGCTGGGGCGGCAAGGACTACCAGGACGTCGTCGAGGACCTCAAGGAGCACATCAGGGCCGGCGACGCCTTCCAGGTCGTCCCCTCCCAGCGCTTCGAGACACCGTGCACGGCCGGCGCCCTCGACGTCTACCGCGTCCTGCGCGCCACCAACCCGTCGCCGTACATGTACCTCTTCCGCTTCGACGGGTTCGACGTCGTCGGCTCCAGCCCCGAGGCCCTGGTAAAGGTCGAGGACGGCCGGGCCATGGTCCACCCCATCGCCGGCACCCGGCACCGCGGCGCCACCCCGCAGGAGGACCAGGCCCTCGCCGAGGAACTCCTCGCCGACCCCAAGGAGCGCGCCGAGCACCTGATGCTCGTCGACCTCGGCCGCAACGACCTCGGACGGGTCTGCGCCCCGGGCAGCGTCGAGGTCGTCGACTTCATGTCCATCGAGCGCTACAGCCATGTGATGCACATCGTGTCGACCGTCACCGGACGCGTCGCGGAAGGCCGCACCGCCTTCGACGTCCTCACCGCGTGCTTCCCGGCCGGCACCCTGAGCGGCGCCCCCAAGCCCCGCGCCATGCAGCTCATCGAAGAGGTCGAGCCCACCCGGCGCGGACTCTACGGCGGCTGCGTCGGCTACCTCGACTTCGCCGGGGACTCCGACACGGCCATCGCCATCCGCACCGCCCTGCTGCGCGACGGCACCGCGTACGTCCAGGCCGGCGCCGGTGTCGTGGCCGACTCCGACCCGGTCGCCGAGGACAACGAATGCCGTAACAAGGCCGCCGCCGTGCTGCGCGCCGTCCACACCGCGAACCGCCTCGGACGCGACTGAGGCCGTAGGGGATAGTGGGGTACGTGACTGCCGTACCCGCACCCCGCCCCCACGGTGACGCCGCGCAGACCGCCGTCGTCCACAGCCGGCGCAGCCTCGCGGCCGCCCTGCTGCTGGGCGCCCTCGGCGCCACGGTCGTGCTCCTCGCCTCCGGCCAGACCTGGGTCGAGGGCTCGGCCGCCGTCGGGGGCGGCGTCCTCCCGCTCGACGCGGACGGCCGCGATGTCACCGGCGCCCCCGCGGCGCTGGCGATCGTCGGTCTCGCCGCACTCGTCGCCGTCTTCGCCGTCCGCCGCACCGGACGCCTGCTCGTCTCGCTGCTGCTCGCCCTGAGCGGCGCCGGAGCCGCGCTCGCCGCGTTCCTCGGCGCGTCCGACAGCGCCGCGCTCGACGAGAAGGCCGCGACCAGCAGCGGGGACGCCGCCGCCACCATCGACGCGCTCACACACACCGGCTGGCCGTACGCGGCCACGGCCGGCGGGGTGCTGATCCTCGCCGCCGGGCTGCTCGCCCTGCGGTTCGGCCGGCTGTGGCCCGCCATGTCGGGCCGCTACGAGCGCGGCGCCCGGCGCACCGCCCCCGCGACGCGGGAGACGGTGGACCCGGACCGGCCCGAGGACCTGTGGAAGGCGCTCGACCGGGGTGAGGACCCGACGCGGGGCTGACCCGTCCGGTGACACCCGTCCGGCCACCGCGCTGATCTGTTCGGCGACCGGTCCGGCGCCTGGGAGTGAAGCACCGCACCCCCGCACCCGGCCCGGGTCCCCCGTGCGGGACAATGGTCATGAGCGACTGGGCTCAGCGAACAGCGATACACCTACGAGGAGCAAACTCATGGCGGGCAGCAGCCACGGACACACCCCGGCCGCCTGGACCGGTGTCACCATCTCGTTCATCGGCTTCTGCGTCGCCGGTGCCTTCATGGTCCTGGCCAACCCGGTGGGCTTCTGGCTCGGCATGGCCGTCGTCGTCCTCGGCGGTGTGGTCGGTGCGGCCATGCGCGCCGCCGGTCTCGGCCAGCCGAAGCGCGAGCCGTACGAGCTCTCCACGCCGGCCGAGCCCGCCACGACCCAGGCGTCCTGAGACGGGCCGTCACGGGCGGCTGACGACCGGTACACGGCCGGCACAGGCCCTCCGGGCCTTTTTGAGGGCGCAGCCCCGTCCGGGCTGCGCCTCTCCGCATGAACGGAGAGAATCACCGCGTGGATGCCATGCGTGACGCCCCCGCACCGACCGCGACCGCGCCCCCGGGCCCGGCGCGGGCCACCGAGCCGGCGCCGGGCATGCCGGGCGCGGACGACGTGCCGGCCGGGGCCGGACGCCGGAGCGGGGACGAGGCCGGGATGCCCGGCGGTGCACCGGGTGCGGGTGCCGGACGACAGCCGGGTGCCGTGCCGGACGCGAACCATGAGCCGGGAGCCACCGGGGCGGCGGCCGAAGGGACGCCGACGGCCCGGCCCGGGACCCCGAGGGAGCTCGTACGGCGGGTACTGCCGCCCGTCGGCACGCTGGCGGCGGTCGTCGCCGCCTTCGCGTACGTCGGGGCCGTCGACCCGAACGAGCCGGGCCACTACCCCGCCTGCCCGCTGCTGAGACTCACCGGCATCTACTGTCCGGGCTGCGGCGGCCTGCGCAGCGCCCACGCCTTCGCCCACGGAGACCTGGCCGCCGCCCTCGGCTCCAACGCCCTGGCCGTCGCCGGTTATGTCGCCTTCGCGGTCGTCTGGGTACTATGGCTGGTCCGGTCCGTGCAGGGGCGCCCGCTGCGGATCGGCTTGAAACCGCTCCACTGGTGGGTGATCGGCACCGCCGCCGTCTCCTTCTCGGTGGTGCGCAACCTGCCCTTCGGTGCCACTCTGGCGCCGTGACGCGTCCTGGAACGTCCCAGCTCGTGGGACGGATCCGGTCCGGATGCGGGACGTCCGCCCCCAGCCGGATACCATCGACTTGGCTGATCCCGATTTTTCACCGTCTCGGAAGGGGGCCGCTCGCGTGAGTGTGCTCGATGAGATCATCGAAGGCGTCCGCGCCGACCTCGCAGAGCGACAGGAGCGGGTAAGCCTCGACGAGCTCAAGGAGCGTGCCGCAAAGGCTCCCCAGGCGAAGGACGGGGCCGCCGCGCTGCGCGGCGAGGGCGTCAAGGTCATCTGCGAGGTCAAGCGCTCCAGCCCCTCCAAGGGCGCGCTCGCGGCCATCGCCGACCCCGCGGGTCTCGCCGCCGACTACGAGGCGGGCGGCGCGGCCGTCATCTCCGTCCTGACCGAGCAGCGCCGTTTCGGCGGATCTCTCGCCGACCTGGAGGCCGTCCGCGCCCGGGTGGACATCCCGGTGCTCCGCAAGGACTTCATCGTCACCGCCTACCAGCTGTGGGAGGCCCGTGCCTACGGCGCCGACCTCGCCCTGCTGATCGTCGCCGCCCTCGAGCAGCCCGCGCTGGAATCGCTGATCGAGCGGGCCGAGTCGATCGGCCTCACCCCGCTCGTGGAGGTGCACGACGAGGAGGAGGTCGAGCGGGCCGTCGACGCCGGCGCCCGGATCATCGGCGTCAATGCGCGCGACCTGAAGACCCTCGAGGTCGACCGCTCCACGTTCGAGCGGGTCGCCCCGGAGATCCCCGACCACATCGTCAAGATCGCCGAGTCGGGCATCCGCGGTCCGCACGACCTGATCGCCTACGCCAACGCCGGCGCCGACGCCGTGCTCGTCGGCGAGTCCCTCGTGACCGGCAAGGATCCCAAGGCCGCGGTGGCCGACCTCGTCGCCGCCGGCGCCCACCCGGCGCTGCGCCAGGGAAGGGGCTGACCTCCACCGTGCCGATCTCCGCCCGTCTCGCACCGGGGTGCCGTCCCCGGGGCTGCCGCGCGCCCGCGCGGCGGGTGCACGGGCGGCGTGTGCGGTACGTGATCGGGGACGAGCCGGGTCAGGTCAACGGCATGCGATGGCGTCATGGAGCGGCGCTGTAGCCGGGTCCGGCCCCTGCACACGACCGTGCGGGCCGCCCCCGCGGACGCCCGTTCCCCGGATCCCAACCCCCGGCACCGTGCGGCTCCGCCGCGTGGTGGGGCGGCGCGTCTCCTGCGCGGCCCGATTGCGGTGGGACGGGGGCGGCGTCGCCCGCAGCGCAATACGGTGAAACCAACCGTTGCGATGCTGAGGAGATACGTCAGATGTCTTCTGACTTCTTCGTTCCGGACCCCGAGGGCCGGATTCCGAGTGCCGAGGGCTACTTCGGTGCTTTCGGCGGCAAGTTCATCCCGGAGGCCCTGGTCGCCGCCGTCGACGAGGTCGCCGTCGAGTACGACAAGGCGAAGGCCGACCCGGCCTTCGCCGCGGAGCTCGACGACCTGCTCGTCAACTACACGGGCCGGCCGAGCGCGCTGACGGAGGTGCCGCGGTTCGCCGAGCACGCCGGCGGCGCCCGGGTGTTCCTCAAGCGCGAGGACCTGAACCACACCGGCTCACACAAGATCAACAATGTGCTGGGCCAGGCGCTGCTGACCAAGCGCATGGGCAAGACCCGGGTCATCGCGGAGACCGGTGCGGGGCAGCACGGTGTCGCCACCGCCACCGCCTGCGCGCTGTTCGGGCTCGACTGCACCGTCTACATGGGCGAGGTCGACACCAAGCGGCAGGCGCTGAACGTGGCCCGCATGCGGATGCTGGGCGCCGAGGTCGTCCCGGTGACCTCCGGCAGCCGCACCCTGAAGGACGCCATCAACGAGGCGTTCCGGGACTGGGTGGCCAATGTGGACAGCACCCACTACCTGTTCGGGACCGTCGCGGGACCGCATCCGTTCCCGGCGATGGTGCGCGACTTCCACCGGGTCATCGGCGTCGAGGCACGACGCCAGATCCTGGAGCGCGCCGGGCGGCTGCCCGACGCCGCGGTCGCCTGCGTCGGCGGCGGGTCCAACGCCATCGGGCTGTTCCACGCCTTCATCCCCGACGAGGGCGTGCGCCTCGTCGGGTGCGAGCCCGGCGGGCACGGTGTCGAGACGGGTGAGCACGCGGCCACGCTGACCGCGGGCGAGCCCGGCATCCTGCACGGCTCGCGGTCGTACGTCCTCCAGGACGAGGAGGGCCAGATCACCGAGCCGTACTCGATCTCCGCCGGACTCGACTACCCGGGCATCGGCCCCGAGCACGCCTACCTCAAGGACAGCGGGCGCGGCGAGTACCGCGCGGTGACCGACGAGGCCGCCATGGAGGCGCTGCGGCTGCTGTCGCGCACCGAGGGCATCATCCCGGCCATCGAGTCCGCGCACGCCCTGGCCGGCGCGCTGGACCTGGGCAGGGAGCTGGGCGAGGACGGGCTGATGGTCGTCAACCTGTCCGGACGCGGCGACAAGGACATGGACACGGCCGCCCGCTACTTCGGGCTGTACGACGAGGGGGCGAAGTGATGGCGGGCAACATCGAACTGCTGAGCGCCACGCTGGCGAAGGCCAGGTCCGAGGACCGGGCCGCCGTCATCGCGTATCTGCCGGCCGGTTTCCCCACCGTGGACGGCGGCATCGAGGCGGTCAAGGCCGTGCTGGACGCGGGGGCCGACATCGTCGAGGTGGGACTGCCGCACAGCGACCCGGTGCTCGACGGACCGGTGATCCAGACCGCGGACGACATCGCCCTGCGGGGCGGCGTGAAGATCACCGACGTGATGCGCACGGTCCGCGAGGCGCACGCGGCCACCGGCAAGCCGGTCCTGGTCATGACGTACTGGAACCCGATCGACCGCTACGGCGTCGAGCGGTTCACCACCGAGCTGGCGGCGGCCGGCGGAGCCGGGTGCATCCTGCCCGACCTGCCGGTCCAGGAGTCCGAGGTGTGGCGCAAGCACGCCGACGAGCAGGGCCTCGCCACCGTGTTCGTCGTGGCGCCCAGCAGCAGGGACGAACGCCTCGCGAAGATCACCGAGGCCGGGTCCGGGTTCGTCTACGCGGCCTCGCTGATGGGCGTCACCGGCACCCGGGAGTCGGTGGGCGCGTCGGCTGCCGACCTGGTCCGGCGTACGCGGGCGACGACCGAGCTGCCCGTGTGCGTGGGCCTGGGCGTGTCGAACGCCGCGCAGGCGCGGGAGGTCGCCTCCTTCGCCGACGGTGTGATCGTCGGCTCGGCCTTCGTGAAGCGTCTGCTGGACGCCCCGGACACCGCCGCCGGCCTGGCGGCCGTGCGGGAACTGGCGAGTGAGCTGGCCGAGGGCGTACGCCGGGGTTGACCTGGTCGCTCGTACGGGTGGACCTGGGCCGGGGAGGCACGCGAGTGCCTCCCCGGTTCGTTGCAGCGGGTGTGAGCGAGAAGAACCGTGACGGAAAGCGAGCCGCCCGCGAGCGGCTCATCGTGGAGCGCGAGCGGGAGAAGGCGCGCGAGAAGCGCCGACGGACGCTGATCGTCTCCGCGGCCGTCGTGTGCATCCTCGGCCTGGCCGCGGTCGTGGGCGTGATCGCGGCCAACGCGGGCAAGGACGGCGAAGAGTCCGCGGGCCCCGTCGTGGCGCCCAGCGGCGCACAGGGGGAGGGCAGCCTCGCCATCCCGACCGGCGCGGCCGACGCTCCCTCGACGCTGGTCGTGTGGGAGGACTTCCGGTGCCCGGCCTGCGCAGCGTTCGAGAACGCCCTGAGCGGCACCGTCCACGAGCTGGAGAGGTCCGGGCAGCTCCGGTCCGAGTACCACCTCGTCACCCTCATCGACCGCAACCTGGGCGGCAGCGGCTCGCTCCGCGCGGCCAACGCCGCGGCCTGCGCCCAGGACGCCGGCCACTTCACCGACTACCACGACGTGCTCTACCAGAACCAGCCCCCCGAGACCGACGACGCCTTCGGCGACAACAAGCGGCTGATCGAGCTCGCCGGCAAGGTCAAGGGCCTGGACACGCCCGCGTTCCGCTCGTGCGTCGAGGAGGGCACGCACAACAGCTGGGTCACCAAGTCCGACGACGCGTTCCGGAAGGGCGACTTCACCGGCACGCCCACGGTCCTGCTGAACGGGGAGCCGGTCTTCCCGAAGAAGGGCGAAGAGGAGATCAGCGCGGAGAACCTGAAGAAGTGGGTCGCCGAGGCCAACAAGGGCAAGAAGCCGGGCACGACCGTGTCCAGCCCGGCGGCGCCCAGCCCCGCGGCCTCCTGAGCCCCCGCTGCGCCGAGCCCTCGTACGGAGGCCCTCAGGGGCTGCCGTACGGGGGCTCGTTATGCAGCCGTTGCCCGAGGGGTTGCCGCGCGCAAGGCCCGGCAGGGTAGCGTCGGAGCTGCCATGGACATTGCCTACATCCCCAGCCCGTCGACCGGCGTGATCAACCTCGGACCGATCCCGCTGCGCGGCTATGCGTTCTGCATCATCATCGGCGTCTTCGTAGCCGTCTGGTACGGCAACAAGCGCTGGATCGCCCGAGGCGGCACCGCCGGCACCGTGGCCGACATCGCCGTGTGGGCGGTGCCGTTCGGCCTGGTCGGCGGCCGGCTCTACCACGTCATCACCGACTACCAGCTGTACTTCAGCGAGGGCCAGAACTGGGTCGACGCGTTCAAGATCTGGGAGGGCGGCCTCGGCATCTGGGGCGCCGTCGCCCTCGGCGCGGTCGGTGCCTGGATCGGCTGCCGCCGCCGCGGCATCCCGCTCCCGGCCTACGCCGACGCGATCGCCCCGGGCATCGCCTTCGCCCAGGCCATCGGACGCTGGGGCAACTGGTTCAACCAGGAGCTGTACGGCCGGCCGACCGATCTGCCGTGGGCCCTGGAGATCCACGAGGGCGCCAACCGGGTGGCGGGCACCTACCACCCGACGTTCCTCTACGAGTCGCTGTGGTGCATCGGGGTCGCCCTGCTGGTGATCTGGGCCGACCGCCGCTTCACCCTCGGCCACGGCCGGGCGTTCGCCCTGTACGTCGCCGCGTACTGCGCGGGCCGCGGCTGGATCGAGTACATGCGGGTCGACGAGGCGCACCACATCCTCGGCATCCGCCTGAACGTGTGGACGGCGATCGTCGTCTTCCTGCTCGCCGTCGCCTACATCATCATCTCCGCCCGGGTGCGGCCCGGCCGCGAGAAGGTCGTGGAGCCGAGGGCCGCGGCCGCGAAGAGGGCGTCCGACTCCGCCGACGGCGAGCCCGCGGTCGCGCCGCCCGCGGAGGGCGAGAGCGCGAGGACTGCGCCTGCGAAGGCCGATACCTCCAAGACCGGAGGCACCGCGAAGACCGACGCCGCAAAGGCGGAGTCCGTGAAGGCGGAGTCCGTGCAGGCTGAGGCTGCGCAGGGCGGGTCCGCGAGGGTCGAGACCGTGAAGGCGGAGGCCGCGCAGGCGGAGTCCGTGCAGGCTGAGGCTGCGCAGGGCGGGTCCGCGAAGGTCGAGTCCGCGAGGGTCGAGACCGTGAAGGCGGAGGCCGCGCAGGCGGAGTCCGTGCAGGCTGAGGCTGCGCAGGGCGAGTCCGCGAAGGTCGAGTCCGCGAAGGTCGAGACTGCCAAGGCGGAGGCCGCGCAGGCCGAGCCCGTGAAGGCTGACACCGACGCGGACACCAAGGACACGGACGCCGCCGACGACGACGCTCCGAAGGCCGAGGCCGTCAACGGCGGGGCCGACACGAAGTGACCACCGGGAGGCCGTGAGGCCGAAGGCCAGGGGTCGCGCGGACCGACAGGACCGCGCGGCCCCCTTGACGTTCCACCGCTTCGTCGAGCCGACGCGGCACGGGCCGAAGCGCGGCTGCCCGTGTCGGCCGGGAGGGCGGGCCGTGCGGGCTGCCTGCGGCCGGCGGTCGATGGGGGTGTCGACTTCGGTGGCCGGGGCGGGTTCTCGTCGGTGTCGTCCGGGGCGGTGGGGGAGTTTACGGGGCATCGGCGGGAGCGCGTGTCAGTGCCGGTCTGGGCCGGGACTGTGGGTCGCCGGAGGGAGCGCGCGGGGGTGTGTCGGCCGGGAGGGCGGGCCCTTGCGGGTGGTGCTCTCCCGGGCGGCCGGGGCGCGGCCTCGTCGGTTTGAGGCCGGCGGTGGGTTGTCGGCGGAAGCGCGCGGGGGCGGCCGCTGGGTGCGTCGAGTTCGGGTGGACGGGCTCCTGCCCCGTCGGTGTCATGCCGGGCGGTGGGCCAGTGTCAGGGTGCGTCGGGCCGCTGCGACCACCGCCGCGTCCACGAAGCGGCCGTCCGGCAGCGCCATCGCGCCGGCCTCCGTGGCCGCCGCCTTCACGATCTCCTCGGCGTCCGCGATCTCCTTCCGCGTCGGGAAGTAGGACTGCCGGATCACCGGGAGCTGGCGAGGATGGATCGCCGCCCGGCCCAGGAAGCCCAGGGCCCGGCCCCGGGCGCAGGACGCCGCCAGTCCGTCGAGGTCCCGGATGTCCGGGTACACGGACTGCACCGGAGGCGGCAGACCCGCCGCCCGCGCGGCCACCACGATGCGGCTGCGCACCCAGTCGAGCCCTCCGTCGTCCTGTATCCCCAGATCGGCGCGGAGGTCCGCCTCGCCGACGCCGATCCCCTGGAGCGCCAGGTGCGCCGACGCGATCTCGAACGCCTTCTCCACGCCCAGCGCCGACTCCAGCAGCGCGTAGAGGTCCACGCCCGGGGCCTGGGAGGCGACCCGCACCACGTCCTGCGGATGCGACACCTTCGGCAGCCGCAGCCCCGCGAGACCCGGGAGTCCCGCCAGGGCCTCGACGTCCTGCTCCGCGGGCGGGGTGTCCAGTGCGTTGATCCGCACGTGCACCGGGAGGGGCTGAGGCTCGGACAGCAGCTCGGCGGTGGCCTCGCGGGCGTACCGCTTGCGGTCGGGGGCGACCGCGTCCTCCAGGTCGACGATCACCACGTCGGCCCCCGCGGCCACGGCCTTGGCGACCACGTGCGGCCGGTCTCCGGGGGCGTACAGCCAGGTCAGTGCGACGGTCACAGTGAACCCTCCGAACGCAGCGCGGCGATGTCGGCCGGTGCGTAGCCCAGTTCGGCGAGCACGGCGTCGGTGTCCGCGCCATGCGGGCGGCCCGCCCAGCGGATCGCACCGGGCGTCTCGGACAGCCGGAACAGCACGTTCTGCATGTGCAGCGGGCCCAGTTCCGGGTCGGGTACCTCGGTGACGCTGCCCAGGGCGCGGTACTGGGGGTCGGCCATCACGTCCCGGACGTCGTACACCGGGGCGACCGCCGCCTCCGCCTTCTCGAACACGGCCACCACTTCGTCGCTGTCGTGCCGGGCGATCCATCGGCCGACCGCCTCGTCGAGCTCCTCCGTGTGCTCCGCGCGGCCGCTGCCGGTCGCGAACCACGGCTCCTCCGCGAGCTCGGGCCGGCCGACCAGCCGCACCACCCGCTCGGCGACCGACTGGGCCGAGGTCGACACGGCCAGCCACCGGCCGTCGGCGGCGCGGTAGACGTTGCGCGGGGCGTTGTTCCGGGAGCGGTTCCCGGTGCGCGGCTGTACGTAGCCGAGCTGGTCGTACCAGAGCGGCTGCGGACCGATCACCGTCAGGATCGGTTCGATGATCGCCATGTCCACCACCTGGCCCCGGCCGGTGTCGTCCCGGGCCCGCAGCGCCGCCATCACGGCGTACGCCGTGGCCAGCGCGGCGATCGAGTCGGCCAGCCCGAACGGCGGGAGCGTCGGCGGGCCGTCCGGCTCGCCCGTGACCGCCGCGAAGCCGCTCATGGCCTCCGCCAGGGTCCCGAACCCCGGCCGGTGGGAGTACGGGCCGAACTGGCCGAAGCCGGTCACCCGGGCCAGCACCAGCCCCGGATTGACGGCGCTCAGCTGGTCCCAGCCCAGCCGCCAGCGCTCCAGTGTGCCCGGGCGGAAGTTCTCGATGAGCACGTCCGATTCGGCGGCCAGCCGCAGCAGCACCTCCCGCCCGCCGGGGCGGGACAGATCGGCGGTGATGGTCCGCTTGTTGCGGCCGAGCAACTTCCACCACAGCCCGACACCGTCCTTGGCGGGCCCGTGGCCCCGCGACGGGTCGGGCTTCGAGGGATGCTCGACCTTGATCACCTCGGCGCCGAAGTCGCCCAGCATCGTGGCGGCGAGCGGCCCCGCGAACAGGGTGGCCGCGTCGACGACACGTAGATCGTGCAGGGGGCCGGTCATGACGCATCGATCTCCGGACGGTAGGGCATGGACGAGGACGCGCCGTGCCGCTGCACGGACAAGGCGGCGGCGGCGGACGCCCAGGCCATCGCCTTGTCGACCGGTCTGCCCTCGCCGAGGGCCACCGCCAGCGCGCCCACGTAGACGTCGCCCGCGGCCGTGGTGTCGACGGCCCGCACGTGGGGTGCGGGCACCGCGACCGGTTCGCGGTCCCTGGCCAGGTGCAGGCTGCCCGCCGCGCCCAGCGTGATCACGACCTCCGGCACCCAGCGGAGCAGCGCCTCGCCGGCGCCGTGCGGGTCGGCGACCCCGGTGAGCGCGGCCGCCTCGTGCTGGTTGGGCACCAACAGGTCGGTGGCGGCGATCAGTTCGGCCGGCAGCGGCTGGGCCGGGGCCGGTGTCAGGACGGTCCGTACGCCGTTGCGGCGGGCGGCCGTGGCACCGGCCAGCACCCCGCTCAGCGGCACCTCCAGTTGCAGCAGCAGGGCGTCGGCCCCCGCGATGGCCGCCTGGTCGTCGTGGTGGACCGACGTCAGGGTGCTGTTGGCACCCGGGACGACGACGATCGCATTGCCGCCCTCGTCGTCGACCACGATGTGTGCGGTGCCGCTCGGTCCCTCGACCGTGCGCAGCAGGTCGACGTCGACGCCTGAGTGCTCCAGCGCGGACCGCAGCCGGGTGCCGAAGTCGTCGTTGCCGACCGCACCGATCATGAGCACATCACCGCCCGCCCGTGCCGCGGCGATCGCCTGGTTGGCGCCCTTGCCGCCCGGGACGGTACGGAACTCGCGTCCGGTCACCGTCTCGCCGCGGGCCGGGGCGCGCGCCACGTAGGCGACGAGATCCATGTTGGTGCTGCCCAGCACCACGATGCGGGTCATGGAGTCCGTACCTCCCGGTGGGTCAATTCTGCGAGCGTGTCGAAGCCGATGCCATCGAAGTCGGCGACGGTCGAGGCCAGCCGGTTCTTCAACGGGTCCGTCCAGCGGGCCGGGATCGCGTCCGGGTGCCCGGCGAGGAGCCCCGCGACACAGCCGGCCGTGGCGCCGTTCGAGTCGGTGTCCCAGCCGCCCGACACCGCACGGCACACCGAGCCCGTGAAGTCGCCGCCGGCGTGGGTCAGCGCGGCGGCGAGCAGTGCCGCGTTCGGCACGGAGTGCACCCAGTGGTACATGCCGTGGACGCGGTGCAGGGTGTCCACGACGGTGTCGAAGTCGGCCGTCCGGCGGGCCAGCACGATGGCGTGCCGGACCGCGCCGGCCAGCCGCGACCGCGGGGGTACGACGGTCAGCCCCGCCGCCAGGCAGGCGTGCACGTCCCGCGTACCGCCGGCCGCCTCCGCGATGACGGCGGCCGTGAACATCGCCCCGTACACACCGTTCGCCGTGTGGGTCAGCACCGCGTCCCGGTGGGCCTGCGCGGCGGCCGCACCCGGTGCGCCGGGCCGGGTCCAGCCGTGCACGTCGGCCCGGATCGTCGCGCCGATCCACTCGCGGAAGGGATTGCGGAACCTCGCGGTCCGCGGCGGCTCCACGCCCAGCAGCAGGTTCCGGTACGCCACCCGTTCCGCAGTGAACGTCCGCCCCGCCGGCAGTTCGTCCAGCCACAGCCGGGCGACGTCGAGGGTGTCGAAGTCGGGCCCGTGCCGCTGGATCAGCAGCAGATTGAGCAGCGGATAGTCCAGGTCGTCGTCCTCCGGCATCCCGTCGATGTTCTCGGCGAGCGAGGTACCCGCCGACCGGCGGTTCCACGGGTGCGCGGTGAGCAGTTCCGGCGGCACGCCCTTCGCGGTGAACCAGGTGGTGAGCGGCCAGTTGCCGGTGGCGCGGGCGAGTGCCCGGATGCCGTGCAGGGGGAGTTTCTCCACGGGTTTGCCGAGCAGACAGCCCACGGCCCGCCCCAGCCACGCGGCGTGCAGCCGCGCCGGCAGCCCGGGGTCCACGCCCTTCGGGCACCCGGCGCCGGCGGTGCGGTCATGGGCCCGGGGGTGCTTCGCGCCGTCCTCCCGTGGTGGGGCCGTGCCCGTCGGGTGGCCGTCCGGGGTGCCGCCGGCCCGGCCCGACCCGGCCAGGACGTCGTCCGGTGCCCGGGCGGTGGCCGGGCGGGCGGCGGGGACGAGGCCGACGGGGTGCGTCCAGGCCGTGGCATCCCGGCCGCCGGACGGCGGGATCGGGGGGATGCCGGCGGAACCGGGGTGCTCCGCCGGGTGAGGGGGCCCGGAGGGCGGGCCGGGCCATTCCGGGCAGGCGGCGCGGATGCCGGTGAGGCTGGTCGGTTCGTGCGGGGCGAGGGGGGAGGGGAGCATCGCGAGTTCGTCGAGGAGGGCCTCGGCCAGGGCGCGCAGCCGCCGGGTGGCGGGAGCCGCGGAGGCCCCCGCCCGGTCGGGGGCGACCACGCCGCCCGCGGCCAGCCACCGGCGGCGTACGTCCGCCGCGTCGCGGCCGTCCTCCGCGGCCTGGCGCAGTTCGTGGCCGATCAGGTCCTCGGGTTGTACCCAGGTCAGGCGGAGCATGGTCACCGCGGCGCGGTGAGCTCGGCGAACGCGGCCGCCTGGGCACGCCGGCGCTCGGCGTCCCGTGCGTACACCTCGCGGGTGACCTCGGCGAGCGTACGGGCCGGGGCGTGCAGGTCGAGCCGGCTGGCGTCCGCGACGGCCTTCGCCCACTCGGCCGGGACCGCCGACTCGCCGCGCAGCGCACCCACGACGGCGCCGGCCATCGTGGCGATGGAGTCGCAGTCACGGCCGTAGTTGACGGCGCCGAGTACCGTCTCACGGTAGTTGCCCGCGCCGATGAGCAGCATGCCGAGCGCGATCGGCAGCTCCTCGATCGCGTGCAGCCGGGAGGGACGGCGGCCCGCCAGGGACGGGGCGCGGTAGTCGGGGCCGACCGTGTCGAACGGAGCGACCGCCTCCCGAAGCGGAATGAGCGCGGACTCGAAGTCGCTCTGTCCCGCGGCCACTTCGCAGACCGCCTCGATCGCGGCGCGGGTGCCGTCCTTGGCGAGGGCCAGGCACTCCTCGACGACCGAGGCGGGGGTCGCCCCCGGCAGACAGGCCGCCGCGACGGCCGCCGCCATCACTCCCGCGGCCTCGCGTCCGTACGACGACTGGTGGGCACCCGCGAGGTCGATCGCCTCGGCGTAGGCCGCGGCCGGATTGGCCGCGTTGACCAGCCCGACGGGCGCCATGTACATCGCGGCGCCGCAGTTGACGATGTTTCCGGTGCCCGCCTCGCGGGGGTCCACATGGGCGTAGGCCAGCCGTGCCACCAGCCACTTCTCCGCGTGGAACAGCCGCTGGACGGGCGGTACCTCGGCCTCCAGTTCGGGGATCCACACCGGGTCCCCCATCAGCTGGGGGACGAGGTGCTCGGCGACCGCGTACGCGTCGAGGTGGTCGCGGACGGCCGCGTAGACCCGGACGAGCGCGTGGGTCATCAGGGTGTCGTCGGTGACGTGCCCGTCACCCTTGTGGTACGGCGCGACGGGTCGTGCCGTACGCCAGTTCTCGTGGTACGGCCCGACGATTCCGCGTACCCGGCCGCCGTGCCGTGCCACGATCTCGTCCGGCGTGTAGCCCTCCACGGGGCCGCCGAGCGCATCACCTACCGCCGCTCCGATCAGACTGCCTGAGATCCGGTCTTCGAGTGTGAGCGTCATGCCTGAATTGTCCATCAACGGACGTCAGTTCTGTGTGTGTCAGCAAATCGGCGAGTTCGATCAGATCGGTTCCGGCCAGTCGCGGCAGCGCGCAGCCCGACAGCACGCGGCATGCGTTCCGCCAGGCGGCGGGCAGTGACGACCCGCCGCCGAGCGTGCCGGTGAGCGCACCGGCCAGCGCGGGGGCGGAGTCGGCGACCCGCGACAGACAGGCCGCGGCGGGCACGGCGCGGGTGACGTCGCCGCGCGCGGCGACGGCCAGCGCGAGGGCGACCGGTACGGTCTCCGCCGCCGCGATGCCGTAGCTGTAGACGTGGTCGACGATTTCGTGCTCCAGGACGGGCACGAGCGCGAAGGCGCTGTCGGCGCGGTGCGCGAGCCCCACCGCGTGGAGGGCGTTGCGGCCGATTTCCGTCCCCTCCGGGAGCTGGTCGAGGGCGGTCGCGACGGCCTCGCCGACATCGGCACCGCCCAGCGCGGCCGCGATCGCGGCGGCCATCGCGCGGGCGCCGTGCACTCCGTCGCCGTCCTGGGTGTAGCGGGCGTCGAACTCGGCGAGCTCGGCGGCCGCTCCGGGGTCGCCCGGGTGGACAACCGCGAGGACCGCGGCCCGGACGCAGGCCGCGTCGTCGAAGAAGTGCGGGTTGTCGTGTCCGGTGGCGGGCGGGCGGAGACCGGCGGCGAGGTTGCCGAGCCCGGCCCGCACGGAGATGCGGGCGCGCAGCGGCAGGACCGCGGACTCCACCTCGGGGGCGAGCTCGGCGGCCGCCGCGACCTCGGCGGCGAGGTTGTTCCACGCCAGATCGACGGCGGCGCGGACACGGCGGCCGGGAGGGAGCCCGCCGAGCAGCCCGCCCGACGCGGTCAGCACCGTCTCGGCGGCGAACGCGGCCCACTCGGCGTCGTCGGACGGGCCGAGCCGGAGCGGCTCGGGGGGCTGGTTCAGGGCGATCGGTACGGGCAGCGTGGTGGTGGCGTTCTGCTCGGCGAAGGTGTCCAGCTCCCGGGTGAGCCGCCGTGTCCACTCCGGCATACGCGCCGCACGGTGCCGCGCCGCGGGCCATCCGGCGGCGTCACCCGCGGCGAGCCCGAGGAGGAGCCCTTCGACACGGCGCGCGCCGGTGCGGGCGGGGGCGGTCGGGGTGACGGGACGTTCTTCCGCCCGGCCCCTCCGCGGAACGCGCACCGGACCGGCGGCCCCGGCGCCGGCCGCCGCCGCGCGCGTGGCGAGCGTGTCGTCCGTGTCGGCGGTCCGGGTGGCGGCGTCGGTGGCGGCTCCGGTCCCGGCCTTTGCCGCGTTCACGCTGCTTGTGACGTCGGGTGCTGCGCTGCTGAGCGTGGTGGTGTCGGCGGGTCCGGTTCCGGCCTCGGCCCCGGCCCCGGCCCCGGCCCCGGCCCCGGCCCCGGCCTCGGTCAGGGGCCCTGTGGTCCGGGTCGGGGGTCTCTTGGGGGTCGTCGTGTCGGTTGCGGGCCGGGTTGCCGTCCCGGGACGGGAGGCGCCCGCCGTTCCGGCCTCGGACCGACTCCTGGCCTTGGCCTCCACGGGGATCCCGGCCCGGGGTCCGGGCCTGGCGTCGTGCGGCGGCCCCGCAGCCGGTGCGCGGAGGTCGGGCGGTGCCGTGGGGGCGGCGGACGGGGCGGGGGTGATTCCCGGGGCGACGGTGCGCGGGAGGGGGGACCCGGACGGAGGGGGACCCTCGCGGGAGATCCCGGGGCCGGGTGGCGGTGGGTCGGCTTCCCGTGGAAGGGGCGACGGGTGCGTCGACGGCGCGAGGGCCGTGGCGGCGAGTGGCGGGCCCGTCGCGGGTGGGACAGCACCGTCCGTGGAGGTTTCGCGTGGTGGGACAGCACCGTCCGTGGACGTTTCGCGCGGTGGGGCCGCGGCGCGGACGCCGGTGTCGCCGGGAGGGCGTGGCGGGTCCACCAGGGCCTCGGGGGCGAGGTCGGCGTCGGCGGCCTCGGGGGCGGGGTCCGGGGAGGGACGCGTGGTCGAGGTCATGTGACTGCCTGGGGGTCGTCGGGCGTGAGCAGGTCGGCGATGTCGAGGACGTGGTGGCCGCGCATCGACGGCAGGCAGCTGCCGCGTACCGGTCCGATCGCGGCGGCCCAGGGCGCGGGGATGGCGGAGACGCCGTGCAGGGCGCCGGCGAGCGCGCCGGCCACCGCGGCCGTCGTGTCGGCGTCGCGGCCCATGTTGACGGCCGTGAGGACCGAACCCGTGAAGTCGCCGTCGGCCGCGGTGAACGCCCCGAAGGCCAGGCCGACGGCCTCGGGGGCGAGGTCGGTCCACGGGTAGCCGCCGATGACGACGGAGGAGCGCACCGCCCGCTCGCCCCGCCGTGCGGCGGTCACCGCGCGGCGCAGCGAGCGGGCGGTCCAGGAGTCCGCGGGGATCACGGAGAGCGCCGCCGCGGCGGCCGTGCGCGGATCGGAGCCCGCCATCGCGGCGGCGACCCCGGCGGCGACGGCCTGGCCGCCGTAGATGCCCTCGCCGTCGTGGCTGACGCTGCCGTCCACGGCGACGAGCCGGGCGGCCTCGGCGGGCCGGCCCGCCGCGAACACTCCGAAGGGGGCGGCGCGCATGGCGAGCCCGTCGCTCCAGGCGTGCCGGTGCTGGGCGGTGATCGGGGCGGCGAGTCCGCGGCGCAGGTTCTCCAGGGTGCCGCGCTCGCTGAACCCGGCGCCGCGGAAGGGCCCTTCGTCAAGGTCGGCGATCCAGCGGTGCCAGGCCCGCTCGACCTGCTGGACGGTCAGCGCGGAGCCGTGCCGGGCGAGCAGCAGTCCGGAGAAGATCGCGTACTCGGTGTCGTCGGTGCCGGCGGGGTCATCGCTGACGAAGCCCTCGATACGGCCCCAGCGGCGGCGGATCTCGGAGGGTTTCATGTTCTCGGCAGGGGCGCCGAGGGCGTCCCCGACGGCGAGTCCGAGGAGTGCGCCGCGGCCTCGTTCGCGCCAGGCCGCGGGATCGCATACAAGGGGCTCCATCGCCTGCCTCCCGCCGTCGTGTCGTCGGCCCGTTCCTGCATCTGTGCCACGCGCGGTGCCGCTGCCCCACCCGTCAGGTGGGTGACACCTGTGCACATCGCCGAACGGATGAGCACCCGTCAGGGGCCGCTGCCGCGCACGTGGAGGGCATGGTGATGGCTTGGAATGGAAGGCCAACAACCAAGGCACGCCTTAGTAAGTACGGCCTGCCTTGCTGGCGCGCCCCTTACGTCGTGCGTATTTTCGAGGTGTTGGGAAGGGGGCGGGCCGAACGGGGGTGCCCCTGGAGAGGGGAGAGCCATGTCCATCATCGAGACCGAGGCCGTACTTCACGAGGCCCACCGGGACAACCACACGCACCGCGATGTGAACGGCGGCTGGCTGCGCCCGGCGGTGTTCGGTGCGATGGACGGGCTCGTCTCCAATCTGGCCCTGATGACCGGTGTCGCGGGCGGCGACGTCTCCCCGCAGACCATCGTCATCGCGGGCCTCGCCGGGCTGGCGGCGGGCGCGTTCTCCATGGCGGCCGGCGAATACACCTCCGTCGCCTCGCAGCGCGAGCTGGTCGAGGCGGAACTCGCCGTCGAGCGGACGCAGTTGCGCAAGCATCCGGTCGACGAGATGGAGGAGCTGGCCGCGCTCTACGTCTCGCGGGGCGTCGAACCCGCGCTGGCCCGCGAGGTCGCGATGCAGCTGTCCAGGGATCCGGAGCAGGCGCTGGAGATCCATGCCCGCGAGGAGCTGGGCATCGACCCGGACGACCTCCCGTCGCCGCTGGTCGCCGCCGCCTCGTCGTTCGGTTCCTTCGCCCTGGGCGCGTTGCTGCCGGTCCTTCCGTACCTGCTGGGGATGACCGAGCTCTGGCCGGCGGTGGTCCTCGCGCTGCTCGGTCTCTTCGCCTGCGGTGCGCTGGTGGCGCGGGTGACCGCGCGGTCGTGGTGGTTCAGCGGGCTGCGCCAGCTCGCGCTCGGTGGAGCCGCGGCTGGTGTGACGTACGTCCTGGGCAGTCTGATCGGTGGGGCCGTAGGCTGAGTGGCCGGTGCCTATGCAGGGCCCGGTATAAACAATACGTTTCTGCTCGGTTTCGGAACTCTCGCAGCAGGGCATCACTGGGGGGCGTCGCGGGCAAGGTCGCCCGCTCTGTCCGTATATGCCCAGATATGCCCACCGGGCCACTCCGTATCGGAAATCCCCCGCACCGTGACCGCGGCGTCCGCATGCTGGAATGGTCTATCCAGTTCCCGAGAACCACCGCATCATGTAACCTGCACGAAATTTCGCAGAGGGCCAACGTCGTCCCTCGGCACTCGACATGCCACGACGACGACGGGAGAGCCGATGCGTTCCGACGCCTGGTCGCCCATGGACGGTCGCCCCGCACGGCAGGGGATGTACGACCCTCGCAACGAGCACGACGCCTGCGGCGTCGGCTTTGTGGCCACCCTCACCGGCATCGCAAGCCATGAGCTGGTCGAACAGGCGCTGACCGTACTGCGCAATCTCGAGCACCGCGGCGCCACCGGCTCCGAGCCCGACTCCGGCGACGGCGCGGGCATCCTCCTCCAGGTGCCGCACGCCTTCCTCACCGAGGTCACCGCCTTCGACCTGCCCGAGGCGGGCGCCTACGCCGTCGGCACAGCCTTCCTGCCCGCCGACGACGCCACCGAGGCCGTCGCCCGCATCGAGGCCATCGCCGCCGAGGAAGGCCTGGACGTCCTCGGCTGGCGCGAGGTCCCCGTCGCGCCCGACCTGCTCGGCAACGGCGCCCGCGCCACCATGCCGGCCTTCGGCCAGCTGTTCGTCGCCGACGGCAGCAGCACCGGGATCGCCCTCGACCGCAAGGCGTTCGTGCTGCGCAAGCGCGCCGAGCGCGAGGCCGGCGTGTACTTCCCGTCGCTGTCCGCCCGCACCCTCGTCTACAAGGGCATGCTCACCACCGGGCAGCTGGAGCCGTTCTTCCCGGACCTGTCGGACCGCCGCCTGGCCTCCGCCGTGGCGCTCGTCCACTCCCGGTTCTCCACCAACACCTTCCCGAGCTGGCCGCTCGCCCACCCGTACCGTTTCGTCGCCCACAACGGCGAGATCAACACGGTCAAGGGCAACCGCAACTGGATGCGCGCACGCGAGTCGCAGCTCGCCACCGGACTCTTCGGCGAGGGCGCCCTCGACCGGATGTTCCCCGTCTGCACCCCGGACGCCTCCGACTCCGCCTCCTTCGACGAGGTGCTGGAGCTGCTCCACCTCGGCGGCCGCTCCCTGCCGCACGCGGTGCTGATGATGGTCCCCGAGGCGTGGGAGAACCACGACTCCATGGACCCGGCCCGGCGCGCCTTCTACCAGTACCACTCCACCCTGATGGAGCCCTGGGACGGCCCGGCCTGCGTCACGTTCACCGACGGCACCCAGGTCGGCGCGGTCCTCGACCGCAACGGTCTGCGCCCCGGCCGCTACTGGGTCACCGACGAGGGCCTGGTCGTACTGTCCTCCGAGGTCGGCGTCCTCGACATCGACCCCGCCCGGGTCGTCCGCAAGGGCCGTCTGCAGCCCGGCCGGATGTTCCTCGTCGACACCGCCGAGCACCGCATCGTCGAGGACGACGAGATCAAGGCCGCCCTGGCCGCCGAGCACCCGTACCAGGAGTGGCTCGACACCGGCATCATCGAGCTCGGCGACCTGCCCGAGCGCGAGCACATCGTGCACACGCACGCCTCCGTCACCCGCCGCCAGCAGACCTTCGGCTACACCGAGGAGGAGCTTCGCGTCCTGCTCGCCCCGATGGCGCGCACCGGTGCCGAGCCGATCGGCTCCATGGGCACGGACTCGCCGATCGCGGCCATCTCCGAGCGCCCCCGGCTGCTGTTCGACTACTTCACCCAGCTGTTCGCGCAGGTCACCAACCCGCCGCTGGACGCCATCCGTGAAGAGCTCGTCACCTCGCTGCACTCCTCGCTCGGCCCTGGCTCCAACCTGCTGGACCCGACCGCCGCGTCCTGCCGCAGCGTCACCCTGCCGTTCCCGGTGATCGACAACGACGAGCTGGCCAAGCTCATCCACATCAACGCCGACGGCGACATGCCGGGCATGAAGGCCGTCACCCTGTCCGGCCTGTACCGGGTCGCCGGCGGCGCCGCCGCGCTCGCCGACCGCCTCGACGCGATCTGCGCCGAGGCCGACGCCGCCATCGACGGCGGAGCCCGGCTCGTCGTGCTCTCCGACCGGCACTCCGACGCCGAGCACGCCCCGATCCCGTCGCTGCTGCTCACCGCGGCCGTGCACCACCACCTGATCCGCACCAAGCAGCGCACCAAGGTCGGTCTGCTCGTCGAGGCAGGCGACGTCCGCGAGGTCCACCACGTCGCCCTGCTCATCGGCTACGGCGCTGCCGCCGTCAACCCGTACCTGGCCATGGAGTCCGTCGAGGACCTGCTGCGCGCCGGTACCTTCATCGAGGGCATCGCCCCCGAGAAGGCCATCCGCAACCTGATCCACGCCCTGGGCAAGGGCGTCCTCAAGGTCATGTCCAAGATGGGCATCTCCACCGTCGCCTCCTACCGCGGCGCCCAGGTCTTCGAGGCCGTCGGCCTCGACGATGGCTTCGTCGAGAAGTACTTCGACGGCACCGCGACCAAGATCGGTGGCGCCGGCCTCGACGTCGTCGCCAAGGAGGTCGCCGCCCGCCACGCCAAGGCCTACCCGGCCTCCGGCATCGCTCCGGCGCACCGCGCGCTGGAGATCGGCGGCGAGTACCAGTGGCGCCGCGAGGGCGAGCCGCACCTGTTCGACCCGGAGACCGTCTTCCGGCTCCAGCACTCGACCCGGGCACGCCGCTACGACATCTTCAAGAAGTACACCGAGCGGGTGAACGAGCAGTCCGAGCGCCTCATGACGCTCCGCGGCCTGTTCTCCTTCACGTCGGACCGCCCGTCGATCCCCCTCGACGACGTCGAGCCGGTCTCCGAGATCGTCAAGCGCTTCTCCACCGGCGCCATGTCGTACGGCTCCATCTCCCGGGAGGCGCACGAGACGCTCGCCATCGCCATGAACCAGCTGGGCGGCAAGTCCAACACCGGTGAGGGCGGCGAGGACCCGGAGCGCCTGTACGACCCGGCACGCCGCTCGTCGATCAAGCAGGTCGCCTCCGGCCGCTTCGGCGTCACCTCGGAGTACCTGGTCAACGCCGACGACATCCAGATCAAGATGGCTCAGGGCGCCAAGCCCGGCGAGGGCGGCCAGCTGCCCGGCCACAAGGTCTACCCGTGGGTCGCCAAGACCCGTCACTCCACCCCGGGCGTCGGCCTGATCAGCCCGCCGCCGCACCACGACATCTACTCCATCGAGGACCTGGCTCAGCTGATCCACGACCTCAAGAACGCCAACCCGGCGGCCCGCGTCCACGTGAAGCTGGTCTCCGAGGTCGGTGTCGGCACGGTCGCCGCGGGCGTCTCCAAGGCCCACGCGGACGTCGTCCTCATCTCCGGCCACGACGGCGGCACCGGCGCCTCCCCGCTGACCTCGCTGAAGCACGCGGGCGGCCCCTGGGAGCTCGGCCTCGCCGAGACCCAGCAGACGCTGCTGCTCAACGGCCTGCGCGACCGCATCGTCGTGCAGACCGACGGCCAGCTGAAGACCGGCCGCGACGTGGTCATCGCCGCGCTGCTCGGCGCCGAGGAGTTCGGTTTCGCGACCGCTCCGCTCGTCGTCTCCGGCTGCGTCATGATGCGCGTCTGCCACCTGGACACCTGCCCGGTCGGCATCGCCACCCAGAACCCGGTGCTGCGCGAGCGCTTCTCCGGCAAGGCCGAGTTCGTCGTGAACTTCTTCGAGTTCATCGCCGAGGAGGTCCGCGAGCTGCTCGCCGAGCTGGGCTTCCGCACCCTGCAGGAGGCCGTCGGCCACGCCGAGCTGCTGGACACCGCCCAGGCCGTCCGCCACTGGAAGGCCCAGGGCCTGGACCTCGCCCCGCTGTTCCACGTGCCCGACCTGCCCGAGGGCGCGGTGCGCCACCAGCTGGTCGAGCAGGACCACGGCCTGGAGAAGGCGCTCGACAACGAGCTGGTCAGGCTCGCCGCGGACGCGCTGAACGCCGCCTCCGCCGAGGAGGCCCAGCCGGTCCGCGCCCAGGTCGCCATCCGCAACATCAACCGCACGGTCGGCACCATGCTCGGCCACGAGGTGACCAAGCGGTTCGGCGGCGCGGGACTGCCCGACGACACCATCGACATCACCTTCACCGGCTCCGCCGGCCAGTCCTTCGGCGCGTTCGTGCCGCGCGGCGTCACGCTCCGCCTGGAGGGCGACGCCAACGACTACGTCGGCAAGGGCCTGTCCGGCGGCCGGGTCGTCGTCCGCCCCGACCGCGGCGCCGACCACCTCGCCGAGTACAGCGTCATCGCCGGCAACACCATCGGCTACGGCGCGACCAGCGGTGAGATGTTCCTCCGCGGCCGCACCGGCGAGCGGTTCTGCGTCCGCAACTCCGGCGCGCTCGTCGTGTCCGAGGGCGTGGGCGACCACGGCTGCGAGTACATGACCGGCGGTCAGGCGGTCGTCCTCGGCGAGACCGGCCGCAACTTCGCGGCGGGCATGTCGGGCGGTGTCGCCTACGTCGTCGACCTCGACCGCGACCACGTCAACATCGGCAACCTGGAGGCCGTCGGGACCCTCGACAACGCCGACCGGCAGTGGCTGCACGACGTCGTGCGCCGCCACCAGGAGGAGACCGGGTCCACGGTCGCCGAGAAGCTGCTGGCCGAGTGGGACACCGCCGTGAACCGCTTCAGCAAGATCATCCCGACCACGTACAAGGCAGTGCTCGCCGCCAAGGAAGCCGCCGAGCGGGCCGGACTCTCCGAGTCCGAGACCACCGAGAAGATGATGGAGGCGGCGACCAATGGCTGACCCCAAGGGCTTCCTGACCACCGGGCGCGAGGTCGCCGAGACCCGTCCCGTGGCCGAGCGCGTCAAGGACTGGAACGAGGTCTACGTCCCCGGCTCCCTGCTGCCGATCATCGGCAAGCAGGCCGGCCGGTGCATGGACTGCGGCATCCCGTTCTGCCACAACGGCTGTCCGCTGGGGAACCTCATCCCCGAGTGGAACGACTACGCCTACCGCGAGGACTGGTCGGCGGCGAGCGAGCGCCTGCACGCCACCAACAACTTCCCGGAGTTCACGGGACGGCTCTGCCCGGCCCCGTGCGAGGCGGCCTGCGTCCTCGGCATCAACCAGCCGGCCGTCACCATCAAGAACGTCGAGGTCTCCATCATCGACAAGGCCTGGGACGACGGCGACGTCGTCCCCCAGGCCCCCGAGCGCCTGTCCGGCAAGACCGTCGCCGTCATCGGCTCCGGTCCGGCGGGCCTCGCCGCCGCCCAGCAGCTGACCCGGGCCGGCCACACCGTGGTGGTGTACGAGCGCGCCGACCGCATCGGCGGTCTGCTGCGCTACGGCATCCCCGAGTTCAAGATGGAGAAGCGGCACATCAACCGCCGCATCGAGCAGATGCGCGCGGAGGGCACCAAGTTCCGCACCGGCATCGAGATCGGCCAGGACCTCACGGCGACGGACCTGCGTAAGCGGTTCGACGCGGTCGTGGTCGCCGCCGGTGCCACCACCGCGCGCGACCTGCCGGTGCCCGGCCGTGCCCTCAAGGGCGTCCACCAGGCGATGGAGTACCTGCCGCTCGCCAACAAGGTCGTCGAGGGCGACTTCGTCGCCCCGCCGATCACCGCCGAGGGCAAGCACGTCGTCGTCATCGGCGGCGGCGACACCGGCGCGGACTGCGTCGGTACGGCCCACCGCCAGGGCGCGGCGTCCGTCACCCAGCTGGAGATCATGCCGCGGCCGGGCGAGGAGCGGAACACGAACCAGCCGTGGCCGACGTTCCCGATGCTGTACAAGGTCACCTCGGCCCACGAGGAGGGCGGCGAGCGGGTCTACTCCGTCTCCACCACCCACTTCGAGGGCGACGAGGACGGCAACGTCCAGTCCCTGCACCTGGTCGAGGTCGAGTTCGTCGACGGTAGGATCACCCAGAAGCCGGGCACCGAGCGCAGCATCCCCGCGCAGCTGGTCACCCTGGCGATGGGCTTCACCGGCACCGACGTCCAGAACGGCCTGGTCGCGCAGTTCGGCCTGGCACTGGACGAGCGCGGCAACGTCGCCCGCGACGCCGACTTCGCGACCAACGTCGACGGTGTCTTCGTCGCCGGTGACGCGGGCCGCGGCCAGTCCCTGATCGTCTGGGCCATCGCCGAGGGCCGCTCGGCGGCCCGCGGGGTGGACCGCTACCTCACGGGCGCCAGCTCCCTGCCGGCCCCGATCCGTCCGACGGACCGCGCGCTCACCGTCTGAGCCCACGGTCCACTCCGGATCATCGAAACGTCCCGTACAGCGTCGTACGGGCGGGCGGTCCGTCCGACCGGGGCTCCCCGGCTACCCGGCCCACGGATGTCCGCGAACGCGGCGCCTGTTCTCCTCCCGTCCCCGACCGGACTTCAGGAGAACGGGCGCCGCGGTGCGTTGTGGGGCAGGTGAACGGGCGCCGCGGTGCGTTGTGGGGCAGGAGAACGGTTGTCGTGCTGCCTTGTCGGGGGTGTGCGGCCGGTGGCGCGCCGAACCGCTCTCGGGCGTCCCCCACCGGTGCCGCACCTCCCTCCCGAACGTGCCCGTACGGGGTCCGCCGTGGCGTAGTCTCGGCAGCCGCGCAGCAGCAACAGCCCCGAACGGAGACCCGAATGGCCGCGATATCGCTCCGCAAGATGGAGGAGACGGCCCCCGGTCTCGTCCCCCTCTACAAGAGCGCCGGTGTCTCGCTCCGGAAGCGCGGACTGGACGGGCAGCGCGCCGCCGTCTATCTCGTCGTCGACTACTCCGGCTCGATGCGGCCCTACTACAAGGACGGCAGCGTCCAGGCGCTCGCCGAGCGGGTGCTGGGGCTGGCCGCGCACTTCGACGACGACGGCACGGTGCCGGTGGTCTTCTTCTCCACGGACGTCGACGCCGTCACCGACATCTCCCTCGACGACCACCGCGGGCGTGTCGACCGAATCGTGGCGGGCCTCGGGCACATGGGGAAGACCAGCTACCACCTCGCCATGGACGCGGTCATCGACCACTACCTCGACAGCGGGGCCACCGCCCCCGCGCTCGTCGTCTTCCAGACCGACGGCGGCCCCATCAGCAAGCTCGCCGCCGAACGCTACCTCTGCAAGGCCGCGAAGCTCCCGCTCTTCTGGCAGTTCATCGGCTTCGGCGACCCCGCGAGCAAGCAGTTCGACTTCCTCAGCAGGCTCGACGACCTCGCCGTCCCCGCGAAGCGCCCCGTCGACAACGCGGGCTTCTTCCACGCCGGCACCGACCCCCGCCGCGTCCCGGACGCCGACCTCTACGACCGTCTCGTTGCGGAGT
Organism: Streptomyces sp. NPDC030222; assembly: GCF_055573115.1. Taxonomy (NCBI): domain Bacteria; kingdom Bacillati; phylum Actinomycetota; class Actinomycetes; order Kitasatosporales; family Streptomycetaceae; genus Streptomyces; species Streptomyces sp. NPDC030222. The sequence goes on along the minus strand of NZ_JBVICA010000006.1, from coordinate 217,090 downwards.
TCCCGGCCTGGCTGTCGGCGGCCCGGGAGGCGGGGATCACGGTCCGATGAGCTCGGCGCGGCACTGTGCCGGTGTGCCCCAGGCGTCGCGGAGGGGGCGGGCCTTGCGGAGCCAGAGGGAGAGGGGGAGTTCCTCGGTGTAGCCGATGGCGCCGTGGAGCTGGAGGGCGGTGCGGGCGGAGCGGTACGCGGCCTCGCCGCAGACGGTCTTGGCAGCGGCGATGTCGGAGGGGGCCTGGGTGACGGCGGCGCCGAAGAGCAGCGGGCGGGCGAAGTCGAGGGCGAGGAGGGTGTCGGCGAGGCGGTGCTTGACCGCCTGGAAGGAGCCGATGGGGGCGCCGAACTGGGTGCGGGCGCGCGTGTGGTCGACGGTACGGGAGAGCAGGGCGAGGCCGACGCCGAGCGACTGCCCGGCGGTGGCGAGGCGGGCCCACTGGAGGGCGTGCGCGGCGGCTGCGGCCACCTGCGGGCCCGAGGCCAGGACTTCGCCGCCGGGGGCGGGCACGGCCAGGCGACGGGCAGGGTCGGTCGAGGCGCGCAGGGGGCCGTGACCGGGTGAGAGGTACAGCGTGTCGCCGTCGACGGCGAGGACGTATGTCACCGCGTCCGCGTCCAGGGCCGGCGGCGGCGGGCCGCAGGGGGCGTCTCCGGGGAGCGGGGCGAGGGTGGCCGTGGAAGCTCCTCCGGGCGACAGGGCGAGGGTGGCCGTGGACGCGCCCGAGGCCAGGCCGGGGAGCAGGCGTTTCGCGGGGGCGGTGTCGCCCAGGGCGGCGAGGCGGGTGAGCAGGGCGGCGGAGGCCGTCGTCTCGACGAGGGGGCCGGGGACGCAGTGGCGTCCCAGTTCCACGAAGGCGGCGGCGAGTTCGACGGCGAGGGGGCCCACACCGTCGTACTCCTCGGGTGCCGCGAGCGCGAAGACTCCGGCTGCCGCGAGCCGGGACCAGAGGGCGCGTCCGGGGGCGGTGTCGCCGCTCGCCCAGGCGCGGACAGCCGACGGGGTGTCCGCGGCCGACAGCATCGCGTCCAGGGAACGGGCGAAGTCGCGCTGTTCCGCGGACAGCAGGAAACGCATCAGCGGCGGCCTTTCGGGAGGCCGAGCAGCCGCTCGGCGACGATGTCGCGCTGGATCTCGTTCGTGCCCGCGTAGACGGGGCCCGCGAGGGAGAAGAGGTACGGCTCGGCCCATGCGCCGTCGGCGAGTTCGGCGTCCGGGCCGAGCAGGTCGAGTGCCGTCTCGTGCAGCGCGATGTCGTACTCCGACCAGAACAGCTTGTTGAGACTGGACTCGGCTCCCAGCGTCTCCCCGGCCGCGGCGCGGGACACCGCGGCGTAGGCGTACAACTGGTAGGCGCGGGCGCCGATGACCGCGTCCGCGACCCGGTCCCGGGCACCGGGCGGGCCGCCGCGTTCACGCCACAGCCGTACGAGGCGCTCGGCGGCGGCGAGGAACCGGCCGGGGGAGCGCAGCGTCAGACCGCGTTCGTCGCCGGTCGTGGACATCGCGATCCGCCAGCCCTGCCCCGGCTCCCCGATCACGTCCTCGTCCGGCACGAACACCCCGTCGAGGAACAGCTCGGCGAACGCCGGCTTCCCGTCCAGGCGTCCGACGGGCCGTACGGTCACGCCGGGTGCCCGCAGGTCGAACATCAGGTACGTGAGGCCCTGGTGGGGCTTCCCGGCGTCCGGGTCCGTACGGAACAGGCCGAACGCGCGGTCGGCGAACGCGGCCCGCGACGACCAGGTCTTCTGCCCGTGGAGCCGCCAGCCGCCCTCGGTCCGCACCGCGCGGGAGGTCAGTGAGGCGAGATCGGAACCGGCCTCCGGCTCGGACCACGCCTGCGCCCACACCGTGTCGCCGCCGGCCATGGCGGGCAGGACCCGGGAGCGCTGCTCCTCGCTGCCGTGGTCGAAGAGGGTGGGGGCGAGGAGGTGGATGCCGTTCTGGGAGACCCGGGCGGGGGCGCCCGCCGCGTAGTACTCCTCCTCGACGGCCAGCCACCCGAGGACACCGGCGTCCCGGCCGCCGTAGCGCTCGGGCCAGGAGACCACCGACCAGCCGCCGGAGTGCAGCAGCGCCTCCCACTCCCGGTGCGCGGCGAACCCTCCCGCCGTCTCCAGGGAGGGCAGGCGCTCCGCCGGTACGTGCGCGGCCAGCCAGCCGCGTGCCTCGGCGCGCAGGGCATCGACTTCGGGGGTGTGGTCCAGGTCCACGGCGGTACCCATCCCTTCCCTAACAAGTGTTTGGTAGGTTAACGTGAGGCCGTGACGGACAACAAGCCTCAGTACGTTCCCGGGCACGGACTGCTCGCGGACCGCACCGCCGTCATCACCGCGGCGGCGGGCGCCGGGATCGGCGGGGCCACCGCCCGCAGGTTCCTGGAGGAGGGTGCCCGCGTCCTCATCGGCGACGCGCACGCCCGCCGTCTGGAGGAGACCGAGGCCGCGCTCGCGGCGGAGTTCGGTGCCGGCCGCGTCGCCTCCGTGCCCTGCGACGTCACCGACGAGAGCCAGGTGCAGGACCTCTTCCGCACGGCCGTACGGCACTTCGACGACCGGCTCGACATCGTCGTCAACAACGCCGGCCTGGGCGGCACCGCCGAACTCGCCGACATGACCGACGAGCAGTGGACCCGCGTCCTCGACGTCACGCTGAACGGCACCTTCCGCTGCACCCGCGCCGCCCTGCGGGTCTTCCGGGATGCGGGCCGCGGCGGCGTCGTCGTCAACAACGCCTCGGTCCTCGGCTGGCGGGCCCAGGCGGGCCAGGCCCACTACGCCGCCGCCAAGGCCGGCGTCATGGCGCTCGGCCGCTGCGCGGCGGTGGAGGCCGCCGCCTACGGCGTCCGCGTCAACACCGTCGCCCCCAGCCTCGCCCTGCACCCCCATCTGGTGAGGGTCACCTCGCCCGAGGTGCTCGACCGGCTCGCCGCGCAGGAGGCGTTCGGCCGCCCCGCCGAACCGTGGGAGGTCGCCAACGTCATCGTCTTCCTCGTCGGCGACTACTCCTCGTACATGACCGGCGAGACCGTCTCCGTCAGCAGCCGGCACCCCTGAGCGGACAATGGTCACGTGACCGACAGGAAGAAGCCCCAGGTGACCGCCACCCCCGAACGGCGCCGAGAACTCCTCGCCACCGCGGCCGAGGTGTTCGCCGCCCACGGCTACAACGCCACCACCGTCCGCAGGATCGCCGACGAGGCCGGCATGCTCGCCGGAAGCCTCTACTACCACTTCGACTCCAAGGAGTCGATGCTCGACGAGATCCTCGCCACGTTCCTCGACGAACTGTGGGCGGGGTACGACGCCGTGCTGGGCGCGGGGCTGGGACCGAGGGAGACCATCGAGGCGCTGGTCACCGAGTCCTTCCGGGAGATCGACCGGCACCTGGCCGCCGTCGCCATCTACCAGAAGGAGGCCAGGCACCTGTCCGTCCAGCCGCGGTTCCACTACCTCGCCGACTCGCAGCAGAAGTTCGAGAAGGCCTGGCTCGGCACCCTGGAACGCGGCGTCGCCGACGGGACGTTCCGTGCCGACCTGGACGTCCGGCTCACCTACCGCTTCGTCCGCGACACCGTCTGGGTCGCCGCCTCCTGGTACCGGCCGGGCGGACAGCACAGCCCCGAGGAGATCGCCCGCCAGTACCTGTCGATGGTCCTGGACGGCATCGCCGTACGCACCTGACGACCCGATCCGAGGAGAAGCCATGGCCGAGGCCTACATCGTGGAAGCCGTCCGCAGCCCCGTCGGACGCCGCGGCGGAGGCCTCGGCGCGGTCCATCCCGCCGACCTCGCCGCCCATGTCCTTACGGCCCTGGTCTCCCGCTCCGGCATCGACCCGGCCGCCGTGGACGATGTCGTCATGGGCTGCCTGGACGCCGTCGGCCCGCAGGCCGGGGACGTCGCCCGCACCGCCTGGCTGGCGGCCGGACTCCCCGAGGAGGTGCCGGGCGTCACCGTGGACCGCCAGTGCGGCTCCTCCCAGCAGGCCGTCCACTTCGCCGCGCAGGGTGTGCTCTCCGGCACCCAGGACCTGGTCGTCGCCGGCGGCACCCAGAGCATGACCCAGATACCCATCGCCTTCGCCTCCCGGCAGGCCGCCGAACCGCTCGGCCTGACCGACGGCCCCTTCGCGGGCAGCGAGGGCTGGCGCGCCCGCTACGGCGACGCCCCCGTCAACCAGTTCCACGGCGCCGAACTCATCGCGCGGAAATGGGGCATCACCCGGACCGACATGGAGGAGTTCGCCCTCGAATCCCACCGGCGGGCCGTCCGCGCCGCCGACGAGGGCCGCTTCGACCGCGAACTGGTCCCCTACGGCGACGTCACCGCAGACGAGGGCCCGCGCCGGGACACCAGCGCCGGGAAGATGGCCGCCCTACGGCCCGTCATGCCGGGCGGAACCATCACCGCGGCCTGCTCCTCCCAGGTCTCGGACGGCGCAGCCGCCCTGCTCGTCGCCTCCGAACGGGCCGTCCGGGACCACGGGCTCACCCCGCGCGCCCGGATCCACCACCTCTCCGTACGGGGCGAGGACCCGATCCGCATGCTGTCGGCACCCATCCCGGCCACCGCGCACGCGCTGGAGAAGACCGGCATGTCGATCGACGACCTCGATCTGGTCGAGATCAACGAGGCCTTCGCGCCGGTGGTGCTCGCCTGGCTGAAGGAGACCGGGGCCGATCCCGCCCGGGTCAACGTCAACGGCGGGGCCATCGCGCTCGGCCACCCGCTGGGCGCGACCGGCGTCCGGCTGATGACCACCCTGCTGCACGAACTGGAGCGGACCGGCGGCCGGTTCGGGCTCCAGACGATGTGCGAGGGCGGCGGCCAGGCGAACGTCACCATCATCGAAAGGCTCTGAGCGCTCTCTTGCGGCTGCGAGCCGCGGCGGGGACGCCGCGGCTCCCTCGTACGCGTGCGGACCGCTCAGTCCGTGGCCGGGAGCCCGCCCGGTCCGCCCGGCCCCTCCCGTCCGTCCGGCCCCTCCCGTCCGTCCGGCCCTTCCAGCCCCTCCGGCGCGCCCAGCCCGGCCAGCACTTCCTCCGCCTCGGCCATCACCCGGCCGATCAGCTCCTTGCAGCTCGGCAGGTCGTCGATCACCCCGGCGACCTGCCCGGCGGCCATCACGCCGAGGTCGGTGCGGCCGTCCACCATGGACGCCTTCAGCAGCATCGGGGTGTTCGCGGCGAGCAGCACCTGGCTCCAGGACAGCTCCTTGCCGTGCCTCATCGCGAGCCCGTCACGGACCATCCGCCGCCAGGACATCCCCGAGACGCGCCGGAACGCGGCGGCGTGCCGCAGGGCACGCGCCAGGGCGACGGCCCGCCCGGACCGTTCCAGCGCGCCGACGAACTCCGTGCGCAGCATTCGGTGCGGCAGTCCGTCCACGGCCGTCGTCACCGTCACGTCCTTGACCCCGGCGGCCAGATAGCGCGCCTTCACCGGGTCCGGAACGGTCGAGTCCGACGTCAGCAGGAACCGGGTGCCCATCGCGATGCCCGTCGCGCCGTAGGCGAGCGCCGCGACCAGCCCGCGTCCGTCGTGGAAGCCCCCGGCCGCGATCACCGGGATGTCCACGGCGTCCACGACCTGTGGCAGCAGTACGGTCGTGGCCACCTCTCCGGTGTGCCCGCCGCCCTCGCCGCCCTGCACCACCACCGCGTCCGCGCCCCAGGCGGCGACCTTCTCGGCGTGCCGGCGGGCTCCGACCGAGGGGATGACGACGACTCCGGCGTCCTTCAGTTCGGCGATCAGCCCCCGTGACGGGGCGAGGGCGAACGACGCCACCCGCACCCCCTCCTCCACGATGATCCGCACCCGCTCGCGGGCGTCCCCCGCGTCGGCGCGCAGATTGACGCCGAACGGCGCGTCCGTCCGGGACCGCACCTCGCGGACGGCGGACCGCAGTTCGCCGGCGGTCATGGTCGCGGACCCCAGGACGCCGAGACCGCCCGCCTCGGCGGTGGCGGCCACCAGCCGCGGCCCGGCCACCCACCCCATGCCGGTCTGCACGACCGGATGGCGCACCCCGACGAGTTCGGTGAGCGCCGTCCTCACCGGCGAGCCACCTCCCGGTCGCGCAGCCCCCCGGGATCCAGTACCTCCCGGATCAGCTGCAGTTCCGCGGCGGCGGGCTCCCGGGTGCGGGGCACGTCCTCCGCTTCGCCGCCGAGCGGGAACCCGGTGGCCTCCCGGACCCGGTCGGCCGTGACCCCCGGGTGCAGCGACACCATCCGCATCGTGCGGTCGGGGGTGTCGAAGTCGAACACCCCGAGATCACTGACGACCCGCCGGATCCGGTGGAAACGGGTGGCGCTCGGCCCGGCGGCCGCCGCGTTGTCGTAGCCGACCCCGCACACCGCGTCCACCTTCTCCACGAACACCCGGGGAGAGTGCCGGGGCACCCAGTAACTCGTCGGATTATTCAGGGTGTTGACGGGGGCGCCGCGCACCCCGAGAAGCTGCCGCGACGGCCGGCCGGAGCCGCCGATACGGGAGATGTTCTGATTGCCGTACCGGTCGAGCTGGCTCGCCCCCATCATCACGTGCCGTCTGCCGCCGGAGACCAGGGACAGGTGCTGCCGGTACGGCAGCCAGCCCTCGACCGTGCCGTCGGCGCCCACCAGCAGCGCCTCGCCGTCGGTGAGCAGCAGATCGGGGGCGAAGGTACGGCGGGCCAGCCGGGCGCCGATGCCCGGCACGATCCCCATGGGGCTCGCCAGGATCTCGCCGTCACCCCGCCATGCCTCGGCGCAGGCGATCACGCAGTACTCGGCGCGGGTCACCGGCCCGCCGCCGCCGGTCACCGCTGCTCCTGGTGCCAGGCGCGGACCGCGGAGCGGTAGGCGTGCTCGTCGCCCGTCAGGAAGCGTGCGGCGAACTCAGGCCAGGGCGTGGTCGCGTAATGGCGCTGGAAGGCCTCGTCACGGTCGTCGTCGGGGGCGCAGGAGGTGAAGTGCGCCCCGTTCGGGGCCTCGACGACCCCGCCGACCAGGTGCCGTCCGATCAGCAGGGTCTGCGGTGCGGTGTCCTTGGTGAGGTCGGCGGTGTCCACGATCCGTTCGCACGACAGGTACGCGGTGTCGGCGGCCGCGCAGAACAGGTCGTCGAAGTACGGGTCGGGCCCCAGGTACTGGCCGTTGCCGAGCCGGTCGGCGCGGTTCATGTGCACCAAGGCGGCGTCCATCCGCAGGGCGGGCACGGCGACCAGTTCCTCGCCGTCCTCGTAGGGGGAGGTGACCGTGCGCAGCCCGGGGTCCCGCAGGACGTCCGAGCCGAGTCCGGCTCTGAGCGGGAGGAACGGCAGGCGGTGGGCCGCGGCGGTCAGGCCCCACAGGAACATCGCCTCGTCGAGTTCGGTGAGTTCGAGGGTGCCGGACTCCCGGGCGGCCCGGTAGTGCGGTTCGAGCGGGACCGAGTCGAGGGTGACGAAGGGGGCGACGAGCCTGCGGACACGGCCGGCCGCGGCGAGCATCCCGACGTCGGGGCCGCCGCAGGAAACCACGGTGAGATCGGTGATCTCCGACCGGAGCAGTGCTCTGACCAGGGCCATCGGTTTTCGCCGGGAGCCCCAGCCGCCGATGCCCAGCGTCATCCCGCTGTGCAGCCGGGCCACGACCTCGTCGGCCGTCATGGACTTGTCGGCCACGGACGTCACTCCTTCCCGAAGGTTCCGCGGACGCGGTCGGCGACCCCGCTGAGGTTCGCCTCGAAGGTGAATCCCTGCTCGAAGCGGTAGCTGCGGTGGACGTCCACCGGGTCGATCCCGTTGATGGCGGCCTTGGCCAGCCGCAGCAGACCGCCGTCCTTCGCGGCGATCTCCCCGGCCAGTTCCAGGGCGGCGGCGCGGAGCCCGGAGCGGGGGACGACCCGCCAGACCGAGCCGTGCGCATGCAGCTCCCGCGCACTCGCCGTGCGCGAGGTGTAGTACAGCGCCCGCATCAGATGCGCGGGCACCAGCCTGGCCAGATGGGTGGCCGCCCCGAGCGCGCCCCGGTCCAGCTCGGGCAGGCCGAAGGCGGCGTCCTCGCTCGCCACGATCGCGTCCGCGTTGCCGACGAGACCGATGCCGCCGCCCAGGCAGAACCCGTGCACGGCGGCGACGACCGGGACCTGGCATTCGTACACCGCCCCGAACGCCTCGTAGCAGCCCCGGTTGGCGCCGAGCAGGGCGTCGTGGCCCGGGTCGCGCCGGATCTCCTTGATGTCGACCCCGGCGTTGAACCCGCGGCCCTCGGCGGCCAGCACCACGCAGCGGACGTCCGGGTCACGGCCCGCCGCGCGGACCGCGTCGGCGAGTTCGTACCAGCCGTGCACGGGCAGCGCGTTGACCGGCGGGTAGTCGACGGTGACGAGATGTACGCCCTCGGCCGGGTTCGCGGTGGAGACACCCATCAGCGGATCAGCTACCTTTCCACCAAACGTTTGTTAGGTGCGTTGCCAGGAAGGTAGCAGCGAATGGAACTCGACGGGAGAGCCGTGGTCGTCACCGGCGGCACGCGCGGGGTCGGCGCGGGCATCGCCCGGGCGTTCCTGCGGGCCGGCGCCGACGTCGTCGTCTGTGCCCGCAAGCCGCCCGGCGAACCGGTCCGGGCGGCGGGCCGCACCGCGGAGTTCGCGGCAGTCGACCTGTGTGACGCCACCGCCGTCCACACCCTCTTCGCGGAGGTGACTGCGGCGTACGGGCGGCTCGACGTCCTCGTCAACAACGCGGGCGGCACCCCCTACCGGCTGCTCGGCGACGCCGGCGCCGAACGCCACGCCCGGGTCGTGGAGCTCAATCTGCTGGCCCCGCTCACCGCGAGTCTCGCCGCACACGAACACCTCAGGGCGTCCCGCGGCTGCGTCGTGATGATCGGCAGCGTGAGCGGCACCCGGCCCTCCCCGGGCACCGCCGCCTACGGCGCGGCCAAGGCCGGCCTGGACAACCTCGCCCGCACCATGGCCGTGGAATGGGCCCCGCACATCCGGGTCAACACCCTCGTCCCCGGCATGGTCCGCACCGAGAGCGCGCATCTGCACTACGGCGACGAGGCCGGCGTCGAGGCGGTCGGCCGCACCGTACCGCTGGGCCGGCTCGCCGACCCGGACGACATCGGGTCGGCCGCCGTGTTCCTCGCCTCACCGGCAGCGGCGTACATCACCGGCGCCTCGCTGCTCGTACACGGAGGCGGGGAACGCCCCGCCTTCCTCGACGCCGCGAACGTCGACCGGGGCACGAACGGGAACGCGAACGGCGACCGGGACGCGAACCGGGGTACGACCGTCGACCGGGACGCGAACCGGGACGCGAACCGGGACACGGCCGTCGACCAGGACAGCAGGGAGACCCGACATGCCGATACCTGACGCACCACTGCGGAACACGTCCGCGCCGAGCACGTCCGCGCCGGGGGCGCACGCGGTCGACGCACCCGCGTCCCGCCGGCCGGAGGCCGGGGCGTCGGCGCCCCGCGCCGGGGCGGCACGGGGAATCTGCGAGGGCCGGGTGGTCGTCGTCACCGGCGCCGGGCGGGGGCTGGGGCGCGCCCATGCCCTGGCCTTCGCCGCGGAGGGGGCGAGCGTCGTCGTGAACGATCTCGGCGTGGGCGCCGACGGCTCGGACCCGTCGACGGGGCCCGCCCGGGGCGTCGTCGACGAGATCAGGGCGGTGGGCGGCCGGGCGGTCGCCCACGGGGGCGACATCGCGACCACCGAGGGAGCCGCCTCGCTGATCGGCACCGCTCTCGACGCCTTCGGCCGTCTCGACACCCTGGTCAACAACGCGGGGTTCCTTCGCGACCGGATGCTCGTCAATCTCGACGACGACGACTGGGACGTCGTCATGCGCGTCCACCTGAAAGGCCACTTCCTGCCGCTCAAGTACGCCGCGGCGCACTGGCGGGCCGAGGCCCGGGCGGGCCGGACGCCGCGGGCACGCATCGTCAACACCAGCTCGGGAGCCGGGCTGCTCGGGTCGGTGGGGCAGGGCAACTACAGTGCCGCCAAGGCCGGGATCGTGGGGCTGACGCTCGTCGCCGCCGCGGAACTCGCCCGTTACGGGATCCTGGTCAACGCCATCGCCCCCGCCGCCCGGACCCGGATGACCGAGCAGACCTTCGCCGCGGCGATGGCGGCGCCGGAGGACGGCGGGTTCGACGCGATGGCCCCGGAGAACGTCTCACCGCTCGTCGTCTGGCTCGGTTCGGCCGGTTCGGAGGGCGTGACCGGGAGGGTCTTCGAGGCCGAGGGCGGCAGGATCACCGTCATGGAGGGGTGGCGCCCCGGCCCCACTGCCGACAGCGGGGCGCGCCGGACCCCGGCCGAGGCGGGCCGGACGGCCCGGGACCTGCTCGCCGCGGCGGAGAAGCCGCAACCGGTGTACGGGCAGCGGTGAGCGCGGCGCCGCCGCCCGAGGACCCGTCGCGCCGGCCCGCGCGTCACACGTGAGCCGACGTCCGCGTCACGACTCGCGCCGGCCCCCGCGTCACGACTTGAGCCGGCGTCCCAGCGCGCTCGTCGCCGTCGAGTTGTGCATCGTGAACGCCACCGTCCCCGGCAGATAGCGGTCCTGCGACCACTCCACCGGGCACCCCGACGGATCCGTGGACCGCCGTCGCTCCCGCAGCAGCGCGTCCCCCGCGCGGCAGTCCAGCAGCTGTGCGTCCGCCCGGTCGGCCCGGACCAGGTCGATGGTGTGCCGGGCGTCGACGAACAGCACGCCGTGCCGCTCCAGATGCTCCGAGTGCGACACCGTGTCCGGGGGCAGCTCCGCCACCAGCGCGCCGATCCGCTCCGGATACGTCGTCCGCTCCACCATCACAGGAGCCCCCGACAGCGTGCGCAGCCGCAGCACCCGCACCACCGGCGCCCCCTCCGCGAGACGGAGCTGGTCCGCCTCCTCGGAGGTCGCCCGCACGGTCTCCAGGTCCACGACCCGGCCGCCCGGCTCCTCGCCCAGCGACCGCGCCCACCGCGTGAAGCTGCGCAGTTCGCCGATGCTGTGCAGCCGCGGGGACGACTCCAGGACGACACGCCGGGTGCCGCGCCGCGAGGTGATCAGGCCGTCCGCGCGGAGCACGGCGAGCGCCTGGCGCACCGTGCCTCTCGACACTCCGTAACGGCGTGCCAGTTCGCCCTCCGTGGGCAGCCGTGCCCCCGAGCCGTACTCGCCCGCCGTGATGGCCGTGCGGAGATCCGCCGCGACCCCGGCGTACAACGGCGCCTTGCTTCCTGCCTCGTTCACGTGACCCAGACTGTCATGCGACCAGGGAGCGGAGCAGCGTGAGGTCGGCCTCGGCCAGGGAGTCCAGCACGGTCACCCCGTCCGTCGCCTCCAGGGGCTGCGTCGACGGGACCGCCAGCACCCGGCAGCCCGCCGCGACCGCCGACGACACGCCGGTCGGACTGTCCTCCACGGCCACGCAGCGGGCCGGATCGACGCCCAGCGCGGCCGCCGCGGCCCGGTACGGATCGGGTGCCGGTTTGGTGCGGACCGTGTCCTCCGCACCGAACACGGCGTCGAAGCGGTGCCCGTCCAGGGTCCGGGCGACCCGGTCCACGACGGCCCGGGGCGACGCCGAGACCAGCGCCGTGGGCACTCCGCGCCCGCGCAGCACGGCGAGCAGCTCCAGGGCGCCGGGCCGGGGCGCGGCGCCCGCCGAGAGCCGGGCGGCGAAGTCCCCGCCCAGCGCCGCGGCGAGCCCGGCCTCCGGAACGCCCAGGAACCCGCACAGCAGCGCGGCGGTGTCCTCCACGGACCGGCCGGTGACCGCCGCACGCCGCTCGGCGTCCAGCACCCGGCCGTGCCGGGCCGCCTCCTCCCCCACGACCTCCAGCCACACGTCCTCGGTGTCGACCAGAGTGCCGTCCATGTCGAACAGCACGGCCTGCAGTGTCCTGTCCCTCATGCGGCCGGGCCTCCGGCCACCAGGACCGGCCGCTCGGCGGGCCGCACGGACACCCGGTCGCCGGGGGAGAGCGGAACGCCCGCGTGCGTGGGCACGTCGGCCTTGACGGCGGTGCCGTCCCGGAGCCGCACCCGCAGCCGGGTGACCGGCCCGTGGAAGGCGCTCCCGGTGATCACGGCCGGTCCGTCCGGGTCGGCGACGACCTCCAGAGCCTCGGGCCGGACCAGCACCTCGACGTCCCCGGACTCCGGGGCGTCCCCGTCGGCCGTCAGCCGCCGGCCGAGCACCTCGACCGTGCCGCCGCCGACGGCCCGGCCGGGCAGCCGGTTCATGGTGCCGATGAACGACGCGACGAACGGCGTCGCGGGCCGGGCGTACAGCTCGGTGGGGGAGGCGCACTGTTCGAGCCGGCCGCCGTTCATCACGGCGACCCGGTCGGCCATGGACAGCGCCTCCTCCTGGTCGTGCGTCACGAACACCGTCGTGATGCCCAGCTCCAGCTGGAGCCGCCGGATCTCCTCCCGCAGCGTCACCCGCACCTGGGCGTCGAGCGCCGACAGCGGCTCGTCGAGCAGCAGCAGCCGGGGCCGCAGGGCGAGCGCCCGGGCCAGCGCGACGCGCTGCTGCTGTCCGCCGGACAGCTGGTGAGGGAACCGGCCGCCGTGCTCGGGCAGTCCGACGAGCTCCAGCAGCTCCGCCGCCCGGGCCCGCCGCTCGGCCGCGCCCACCTTGCGCATCCGCAGCCCGAACGCCACGTTGTCGGCGGCCGTGAGGTGCGGGAACAGGCTGTACGACTGGAACACCATCGCGGTGTCACGGCGGTTGGCGGGCACCGGAACGATGTCCTCGTCGTCCAGCAGCACCTGCCCCTCGTCGGGCTGTTCGAAGCCCGCGAGGACCCTCAGCGCGGTCGTCTTGCCGCAGCCGGACGGGCCGAGCAGCGCGAGGAGTTCGCCCGGTGCGACCTCCAGGTCCAGCCCGTCCAGGGCGACCGTGGAGCCGAACTCCCGGCGCAGGCCGCGGATCCGGAGCGCCGCGCCGGCGCGGGCCGGCGCCTCCTTCGTGGTGTTCATCGAGTCGTTCCTCCGTACGTACGTGTGGACCGCCGGCGTCCGCCCAGCGTGGTCAGGGCCAGGAGCAGCAGCCAGGTCAGCAGCAGGCTCAGCAGCGACACGGCCACCGAGAGCCGGGCGTCCGACCCCGACGCCTGCACGATCCACACCGGGAACGGCTGGAAGCCCAGCAGCGAGGCGACGGTGAACTCGCCCAGGACCAGGGCGAGGGTGAGGAAGGACGCGCTCATCAGCGCGCCCCGCAGATCGGGCAGCACCGCCGACACCAGTGCGCGCGGCCATGACGCGCCCAGGTCGCGGGCGGCCTCCACCAGCGTCCGCACGTCGACGGAACGCAGCCCGGCGTCCAGCGCCCGATACACGAACGGCAGCGCCATCACGGTGTACGCGAGGACCAGCACGAACGGGAAGTCCGGGTTCTGCACGGCCACGAACGTCTGGTACAGCGGTGTCGTCGACAGCTTCTCGGGGCCCCACCGCAGGACGGTGCCGATACCCGCGGTGAGGGCGACCGGCGGCACCACCAGCGGCAGCGTGCACACCACTTCCAGAACCGGCCGCAGCCGTCGCGCGGACAGCCGTACCGCCACGGCCGCCGGAACGGTCAGCAGCAGCACCAGCGCGACCGTCGCGGCGCCCAGGGCGAGGGACAGCAGCAGCGAGGACGTGAAGCCCGGTGCACCCAGGATGCGGGTGTACGCGGAGAGGGTCAGGCCTTCCCCGGGGATGTCCAGGGTGAACACGGCGGACGCCAGCAGCGGCACCAGGAAGTAGATCCCGGCGACCAGGATGACCGCGGCGCGTCCGGGCCGCAGGGCACTTATGCGAGCCATCGGGTGCTCCTTCGCTGCAGCGGCAGGTGGACGGCCATCACCAGTGCCGCGACCAGCACCATGTCGAGGCTGAGGGCGAGCGCCACGTTCTCCTGGCCGATCAGGACGTTGCCCGACAGGGCGTCGGCGATCTGGAGGGTGACCAGCGGGACCGAGCTGCCGACCATGGCCGCCGCCGTGGCGTACGCCGCGAACGCACTGCCGAACAGCAGCACGAACCCGCCGAGCAGGGTGGGCAGCAGGACGGGGATGCCCACATGCCGCCAGTACTGCCGTCCGGTCGCGCCGCAGTCCAGGGCGGCCTCCCGCCACTGGGGCCGCAGGCCCTCCAGCGCGGGGGCGACGGTCAGCACCATCAGCGGCACCAGGAAGTACAGATAGGTCAGGGCCAGGCCCCAGAAGCCGTACAGCGTCCAGCCGTGCTCGTCGAGCCCGAGCCGGGTGGTGAGCACGCCCGCGTTGCCGAGCGTCGCGACGAACGCGAACGCGAGCGGCACTCCGCCGAAGTTGGCGAGCACACCGGACGCGGTGAGCACCGCCTCCCGCAGCGCGCGGCTGCGGGAGGTGACGACGGCGTGCGCGAGCAGCAGCCCGAGCAGGGAGCCGGCGGCGGCGGTGAGCGCGGACAGTTCGACACTGCCGAGCAGTGCGGTGCGGTAGGCGCCGTCGACGGACTGCCGGAGGTTGTCCAGGCCGTAGCCGGCGGCGGCGCCCGTCGCCGGGTCCTTGACGGTGAGCGCACCGTCGGTCATGGCGAGCGCCGGAAGCCCGAAGGCGAGCGCCACGACCAGCAGCAGCGGGAGCGCCGCGAGCCACGCGGCACCGCCGCGCGGCCGGCCGCGGCGGCGGGCCGCACCGGCGCCGGGAGCGGCCCTCGGTGCGGTGTCCGCCGCCGGGGCGGGGGAGGAGAGCAGGGTCATCGGCCGGTCACCCGGCGACGGCTGCGGACCAGCCCTGCGCCAGGGTCTCCTTGGCCTTCGCGGTCTGCTGCTCGTCCGGGAACTTCGGGGTGCCGGAGACGGCGGGCAGCGCGGCGGCCGCCGCCTTGTCGAGGGTGCCGTCGGCCTCCATCGCGGACATCAGCACCGGGCGGGCGTGGCCCTTCAGCCACAGGTTCTGGCCCTCGGCGCTGTACAGGTACTCCTGCCACAGCCGCGCGGCGGCCGGGTGCGGGGCGTCCTTGTTGATGGCCTGCGAGTAGTACTGGGCGTAGACGCCGTCGCCGGGCACCGCGACCTTCCAGTCCAGGCCCTTGGCCTTGAACTGCTCGCCGTAGCCGGCGTTGAGGTAGTCCCAGTCGAGGCTGATCGGGGTCTCGCCCTTCTCGACGGTCGCCGGGGTGGACTCGACCGGGTTGAAGTTGCCGCTCTTCTTCAGCTTGCCGAAGAAGTCGATGCCCGGCTTGATGTCGTCGAACGAGCCGCCGTTGGCGAGGGCCGCCGCGTAGACGCCGGCGAACGCGGAGCCGGACTTGGTGGGGTTGCCGTTGAGGGCGACCATGCCCTTGTACTCGGGCTTGAGCAGGTCGGCGAAGGTCTGCGGGCACACCTTGACGCGCTTGGCGTCGCAGCCGATGGAGACGTAGCCGCCGTAGTCGTTGAACCAGCGCGCCTGCGCGTCCCGCTGGGTGGCCGGGATCCTGTCGAACGCGGCGACCTTGTACGGGGCGGTGAGGCCCTCGGCCGCGGCGGCCTGCGCGAACGCCGCGCCGAGGTCCAGGACGTCGGGGGCCCGGTCCTGGCCCTTGCGGGTCTTCACGGCGTTGATCTCGTCCTGGCTGGAACCGTCCGGGTTCTCGACCTTGACCTGGATGCCGTACTTCTTGGTGAAACCGTCGATGATGGCGCCGTAGTTGGCCCAGTCGCGGGGGATGGCGATGGCGTTCAGCACGCCTTCCTTCTTCGCCGCGGCGACGAGGGCGTCCATGCCGCCTGCCTCCTGGGCGGAGCCGGCGGTGGCGAGGTTCTTGCCGTCGACGCCGGTCGCCGCCTTGTCGGGGGCGGCGCCGCAGGCCGTGAGCGCGAGGGCGCCGAGGGCGAGAGCGGCGGCGATTGCGGTGGCCGTGCGGGGGCGGGGGATGGTCACGAGAGCTCCAGCGTGGGAATGCGGTCGAGGCCGGGTTGTCTGTACAACTCCTGCATTACGAACCGCACTGGTGTCCCGCGGGTGAACGTCGGCCGACCCCTATGGAGCGAATGGAGGGCGATTTTCAGACACATGGCGTGGCGTGCGGCGGGGACTGGTGGGGAGTGCTGCCGCTTCATGGTCCGGGTGGTCGTCGACTTCCGCCGGCTGTGGGTGTGTTGGGGCGTGTCGAGCCCGGGTGGGGCGGGCTGGGCGCGTGGTGGATGCGCGTTCGGCCTGCCCTGGCGCGACCGCGCGACCGCGCGACCGCGCGACCGCGTGGCTGGGTGGCCGGGCGGCTGGGCGGCTGGGCGGTTCGGGGGAGCCGAGGTCGGCACGCCGCCCCGGGCTCCCACGGCGTGCCGCCCCGGGCGCCTCCGGTGTCGTCGGGGCGGTGCCGCCCCGGCGGCCTCAGCCGCGCCGCCGCCGCGGCAGGGTGGACCGCAGGCGGCGCCGGACGCGTTCGTCCTCGACGTGCTCCACCGCCTCGACGGCCGTGCTGTATGCGTAGCCCTCCGGATCCGTCGCGGACAGGAGCTCCGCCAGTGCCTCCACGGCGCGCGGGTCCCGGCGCATCGCCAGTCCGCGCGCGGCCTCCGCCGCTGTGTCCGCGTCGGTGTCGCCGAGGCGGGCCGCGAGGGCCTCGCGGATCTCCGGGGTGTCCGCGTCGACGCCCGCGAGCCCCGTCGTCGCCCAGTCCCTGGTGCGTTCGTCCGGGTCCCTGCTGAGCGCGACGAGCGCGGCGACGCCCTCCGGGTGGTCGCCCGGCACCAGACCGGCCAGGGAGAGTGCGATCCGGTAGCGCACCTCCGGGTCGGGGTGGCCGGCGTGCCGCAGGATCTCCGGGAGCACCGCGGGGTCCCCCTGGTGCCCGAGCCCCAGAACGGCGGACTGGATCAGCTCCGGGTCCTCCGCCTCCCGCGCCAGTTCCCGCAGCAGTGGCAACGCCTTCGCCGCAAAGGGGCGTTCGTCGCCGTGGAAGCCCAGCTGGGCCAGTACGTCCGCGGCGAACGCCTGCCGCAGCGGGTCGCCGCTGCCGCACAGCGCCGCCGCCTTCCGGAACGTTTCCTCGTCGCCGCGTCGCGTGAGGACGCCCACCGCCTCGATCCAGTCGTCGTACGTCGGGTCGCCGCAGGCCAGCGCCCGCTCGGTGAGTTCCTCGAACGGGGTGACGATGTCCAGCTCCGCCTCCAACAGGGTGGCGATGGCGGCGTGGCCGGTCTGCTGCTCGTTCCCCGAGACCGTACGGTCGTCCGCGAACGCCTCCACGACGACGGTCACCCCGCCGTCCTCCTCCACGTGCCTGGTAACCATCTCGTGCCCGCGGTCCGCGAGGCCCAGCTCCAGACCGCGCCGCAGTTCCTGCTCCACGTCGACCGCCGTCCAGCGCAGCGCCTCGGCCAACGCCTCCTCCCGGCCGGCTCTCGCCCCGAGCTCCAACAGCACCCGTACGCACGACGGGGAGCCGCGCCGGGCGGCCAGGACCAGTGGGGGTTCGTCGCCCGGGCCAGGGAGGTCCGGGTCGGCGTCGTACTCCAGCAGGGTGTCCACGACCGGTGCGTGTCCCTGCCGCACGGCCCAGGCCAGGGCGGTGAAGCCGAACTCCTCCCGCAGATCGGGCCGCGCGCCGGCGGCGAGCAGCGCGTGCACGACCTCGGCGTGACCGCCGGCCGCGGCGCCGCACAGCGGGAGGTCCACCACATCGGCGCCACTGGCCCGATCGGGGTCGGCGCCCGCAGCGAGCAGCAGCCGGACGATGTCCGCATGGCCTTGGACGGAGGCCGTGTAGAGGGCGGTCGCGCCCTCCTCGTCCGCACTCTCCGCGGACACACCGGCGCGCAACAGTCGGACCACGGCATCGGTGTCGCCCTCGTAGAGGGACGCGAACAGTTCTTCCATGGTCCGACCCTGTCGCGTCGGGCGGGGCTCCGCCAACCGGTTTGCGCCCGTGTCGCCCCCGTCTCCGTCATCACCGGCCGCGCATCGGCCTCAGGTGTCGCAGTCCAGGACCGTGCGGCAGAGCCCGCACCGCGCCCGCAGCCGCCCCCGGACGGGCATACGGAGCCGCTGGTGGCAGACGGGGCAGGGGAAATGGACCCGCAGGTGCCCGTCCGGTCCCGGCTCGAACCCGTAGGCGGCCCCGGGCTCGAACCGGTGGGCAGCCCCCGGCTCCGGGCGTCCTGCCATGTGCTCACCGGCCTGTCGGCGGTCCCTGACGTAGCGGCGCCGCCCCGTGCGGCCTGCCGCCGTCAGCGGCTGCACCTCGCCGTCCTGCCGGGCCCGCGCCAGGCCGCGTACGTACGCCGGATAGGCCTGCGGGCTGGTGAACCAGGGGGAAGGATCCTCCCCGAACGCCAGGGCACGCTTGCCGAGCACGTACCCGAACTCCTCGGGCGTGAGGTAGCCGAGCCGCTGGCTGGTGAGCGCGTCCTCGCGGTACGCGTCGAGGAGCAGCCAGCCGGCGCCGAGGTAGGCCGTCACGGTGTCGGTGAGGATCTCGTTGTCGTGGACGTCGCCGAAGCCCAGCCCGATCCGGTGCAGCAGCACATGGGTGATCTCGTGGGCCAGGGCCGCTCCGATGTCCCTGCGATGGGTCCGGAACCGGTCGTTGAGTTCGATGAAGTACTCCGGCCCGGGGCCGAGTTCGACGGCAGCCGCCTGCTCCATCCCGCGGAACGCGACGACCACCCGGGCGTCCGGGAGCCGGAGGTGGCGGACCAGCGCGCGGGCGACGCGCTGCGCGCCGAGGTGGAGGTCGTCGAGGTCGGAGAAGGCCACGTCGGCGGGGAGCACGCTCACCGGGTAGGCGTGGACGCCCTCGTAGGAGAGCTTCCGGTACAGCGCGGTGACCGACCGCCGCACGGTGTCCAGGTGTGGGAAGCCGTGCACGGCACCGGTGCCGCCGTCGTTTCCGTGTGCCACACCCGCACCCCCTGCGACCGAGCCCGAACCGGTCTTCAACCGGTCCTTCCACTGTAGGTCGGCCTCGCCGTGGTACCGCTCAGCGAACACGTCTGGCCGGAAAGTGAGCCTTGCCGGGGTGGTCGGGGCGTCCGGATAATCCGTGGCACGTATTGACGGGCCCATGTCACCCCAACGAGGGACCGTCAACGCGTGAACCGTCAACCCCCCACGAAAGGTTGAACGTTGAGGAAGATTCTGAGCGCCCTGAAAAGATGCGCCGCGGCCGGTGCGGTCGTCCTCGCAGCCGTCAGCCTCCAGCCCGCCAGCGCGTCCGCCGCGCCCCAGCCCGTCGTCGGCGGAACCCGCGCCGCCCAGGGCGAGTTCCCGTTCATGGTCCGCCTCTCCATGGGCTGCGGCGGCGCCCTCTACACCCAGCAGATCGTTCTGACCGCCGCCCACTGCGTGGGTGCCTCCGGCAACAACACCGGCATCACCGCCACCGCCGGAGTCGTGGACCTCCAGAGCACCCGCGCCATCAAGGTCAAGTCGACCAAGGTCCTCCGTGCCCCGGGCTACAACGGCACCGGCAAGGACTGGGCGCTGATCAAGCTCGCCAAGCCGGTCAACCTGCCGACCCTGAAGATCGCCACCACCTCGGAGTACAACAGCGGCACCTTCACCGTGGCCGGCTGGGGCGCAGCCCGCGAGGGCGGCAGCCAGCAGCGCTACCTGCTCAAGGCCCAGGTGCCGTTCGTCTCCGACGCCTCCTGCCAGTCGTCCTACCCCGACCTGGTCCCGGGCGAGGAGATCTGCGCCGGCCTCCCGCAGGGCGGCGTGGACACCTGCCAGGGTGACTCCGGCGGCCCGATGTTCCGCCGCGACAACGCCGGAGCCTGGATCCAGGTCGGCATCGTGAGCTGGGGCATCGGCTGCGCCCGCCCCAACTACCCCGGCGTCTACACCGAGGTCTCCACCTTCGCCTCGCAAATAGCAGCAGCCGCCGCGACGCTCTGACACCCCTGCATCACAGCGGCACGACCTGACCCGACTCACCGGCCGGGCGCCCTCGCTTCCCCCGGGGCGCCCGGCCGCACCGCTACGCGCCGCCCTGTCGTGCAAGTGCACAGCGCCGCTCCCGTCCAGGGGGCGCGTACTCCCGTTCACCGGCGTCTTCCGTCCACGGGCGTGCCCCGTTCACGGCGTTCACCGCTGTACGGTGCCCGCCGCCGCACGATGTACCTCCGCCGCCGGTCCGCACCGGCCGGATCAGGACAGATGCGCCCGCAGCGCCCCCGCACCCTCCAGTTCGAGCACCCAGATCACATTCGTGCCCTCCCGGAGCACGGGGCCAGGTACGAACAGCGCGGTCCGGGGGCCGGCCGCCCAGTAGCGGCCCAGACAGAAACCGTTCAGCCATACGAACCCCCGTACCCAGCCGGGGAGTCCGAGGTCGCCGTCGCCCGCGCCCCGGACGGTGAACTCGCCCACGTACAGCCCCGGCGCCCCAGGTTCGACCGGAACGCCGAACGTCACCTTGCGCACGGCGTCGGCCTCGTCGAACGCGTCGAGCCGCAGCCCCTGGGACCGCACCCCGTGCAGATACTGCTGCTCGTGCAGGACCCCGCCGGTGAGGCCCTTGGGTTCGCCGAGGCGCGGCCCGCGGCAGACCCGGCCCAGCGACTCCACCCACACCTCGACTTCCGCCGGACCCGCCACCGGCACGGGCAGCGTCGGGTCGTCACCGTCGAGCACGCCGGCCCGCACTCCGTCGACGTACACCACCGCGCGGTCCCGCAGCCCCGGAAGCCTCAGCGGCAACGGACCGCGCGGCCCCGGCACGTGCAGCACATGGCGCACCACACCGCGGTCGACGTCCAGCTCCTCGAGCGTCGGCGGCACCGGCCCGGCCGTCTCCTCGCCGCCGAGGACGCCCAGGACGTGCCCGAGCGGCGCCCAGCCCGTCAGGTCCGCGTCCACCGGGGCCGCCAGCCGGGCGGGCACGGCGGGCGGCTCCGGCAGCGGCCCGTCTGCATGCTCCGACAACACGTCCCGCAGCAGCCCGAACTCGGGGGTCGGCCGCCCAGCCTCGTCGACGGGCGCGTCGTAGTCGTAGGACGTCGCGACGGGCCGCAGCTCCCCGTCGTGCAGCGCGCCGGTCCGGTGCGCGCCCGACCAGCCTCCGAAGTTCGTTCCGCCGTGTGCCATGGAGAGGTTCACGGAGGCGCCCTCGGCGAGGATCTCCCGCAGCGTCCCCGCCACGTCCTCCGCGTCCCGCACGGAGTGCTCCGCCCCCCACTCGTCGTACCGGCCGCACCGGAACTCCATGCACAGCAGCGGCCCGTCCGGCCGGTAGCGGCGCAGTACGTCGAAGGCGGCGCGGGGTTCCGCGCCGAAGGTGACCGCCGCGAGCACCCCGGGCAGCGAGCCGCCCGTCAGCAGGTGCTCCTCGGGCCCGTCCGCGGTGCACAGCGGCACCGTCACACCGCACTCGCGCAACAGCTCCGTCAGCTGCATCAGGTACCGCCGGTCCGTGCCGTAGGAGCCGTACTCGTTCTCGACCTGCACCATCACCACCGGGCCGCCGTGATCGATCTGGCGCGGCGTCACCTCGCGCAGCAGCCTCCGGAACCAGCGGCCCACCGGCCGGGTGAACCCCGGATCGCTGGTCCGTACCCGGATCCCGAGCGGGCCCGTCACCCAGTGCGGCAGACCGCCGTTGTCCCAGTCCGCGCAGATGTACGGGCCGGGGCGCACGATCGCCCACAGTCCCTCCTCGCGCGCCGCGTCCAGGAACCGGCCCAGTGCCTCCACGTCCCGGTAGCGGCCCGGGCCCGGTTCGTGGAGGTTCCACGGGACGTACGTGTCGATGCAGTTCAGCCCCATGGCCCGCAGCATCGCCAGCCTGTGGCGCCAATGCCCCTCGTGCACCCGGAAGTAGTGGAGCGCTCCCGACAGCAGCCGCACCGGCCGCCCGTCCAGCGCGAATCCCTCGACCCCCGCGGTGAACCGGCTCATGATGTCCGACCCCAATCCTGTCGTCCGTTCCCACCGTGGGCCCCGGCGGCGCCCCGGTCCATGGACAAAGATCGACGCAGAAGGGACGGACCGGAAGGGGACAGACACAGTTCTCCCCTGGATGCGTCAACGGCGAGGGAAGTGCCGGTGCGCCTGCCGGTGCGTCTGCCGGTGTGACTGCCGGTGTGACTGCCGGTGGAGCTGCCGGTGGGTCCCCCGGTGGGGGCGGCAGGGGGTCGGCCGGCCGGCACCGCGTCGCGGCCTCCGGGCCAGAGCGTCCCACACCCCGAACACCGGCCGCCGAGTTCCCCACGGACACGTAAGCTCCCTGCCCATGACCGAGATCGACCCCGCCGTCCAGGCCGAGCTGCACCGCCTCCGCGACAGCATCGACAACATCGACGCCGCCGTCGTCCACATGCTCGCCGAACGCTTCAAGTGCACCCAGCAGGTCGGCCACCTCAAGGCCCGGCACCACCTGCCGCCCGCCGACCCGTCCCGCGAGGCCGAGCAGATCGCCCGCCTGCGCAACCTCGCCGAGAACGCGAAACTCGACCCCGCGTTCGCCGAGAAGCTCCTCAACTTCATCATCGCGGAAGTCATCCGCCACCACGAGACCATCGCCGGCGGCAACTGCCGGAACTGACCGGCCCTGCCCGCCACGCACCTCCGGGACCTGAGTACGCTCGGTGTACATGACACCGAACGGGCTGACCGGATACCTCGACCGCCTCGGCCTCACCCGCCCGGGACCGCCCTCGACGGAGCAGCTCTTCGCCCTGCAACGCGCCCACGTCGAACGCGTGCCGTACGAGAACATCGAGATCCAGCTCGGCCGCCCGCCCGCCATCGACCCCCGAGTCAACGTGGACCGCCTCGCCGCAGGGCGCGGCGGCTACTGCTTCCACCTCAACGGTGCCTTCGCCGCGCTCCTCGAAGCGCTGGGCCACGACGTGACCCGTCACATCGGCCAGGTGCACGACGAGGAGGGCCTCCACGGCACCAACGGCGACCACCTCGCGCTGACCGTCCGCCACGGAGACGAGGTCTGGCTCGTCGACGCCGGCCTCGGCGACGGCCCCCACGAGCCGCTGCCGCTGCGCCCCGGCACCTACCGGCAGGGCCCCTTCACCTACCGCATGGAACGGTCCGCCGCCGAACCGGGCTTCTGGACGTTCATCCACGATCCGGACGGGGCGTTCCACCACATGGATTTCCGGACGGAGCCCGCCACGACCGCGGACTTCGCGGACCGCCACCGGGAGCTCTCCACGGACCCGGACTCGGGCTTCGTCAAGACCGTCACCCTGCAGCGCCGCGACGCCGAGGGCGCGGACGTCCTGCGCGGCCGCGTGCTGACCCGCATCGACGCCGCGGGACGCACCGACCGGGAGCTGACCACCGCCACGGAGTGGTTCCGGACGGTCACCGACCTCTTCCACCGCACCTGCGACGACCTCCGTCCCGCAGACCGGTCCGCCCTCTGGGACCGCATCGACCGCGCCCACGCCGCGTGGCTCGCCTCCCGGCAGACCGAGACCACGGCCTCCACCCCCCCGGACCACGAGGACTCCTCCCCGGTCACCAGCGAGACGCTCCAGCAGCGGGGAAGCTCGCTGTCGCAGAGGACGCACACATAGCCGTCCTCACGCACGACGCTGTGTTCCCCGCACCGCCCACAGCGCCGGCTGTGCCCCGCCGCGGATCCGGCGCCGGACGCACGCCCGCGAGGGGACGGCCGCCACACCCGCGGTCACTCGTGCGCGTGAGCCGTCGGCAGCGCCCCGCCGGGCCGGGGCGGTGACGTCGGCCACAGCCCCGGCCGCCGTACGCCCCGCGGGCGCCGGTGCGTGCGGCGCGGGCACGGGCGGGGACGGGCGCGCGCGGCGCCGTACGCGGGAGATGTGCGCTGACAGCGCAACGCGGGCCACTGTGCCGTGTTCGGCGCATCCGGCAGCATGGGCCGCATGTCCGTACTGACGCGCGACGAAGCGCAGACCCGAGCCCGGCTCCTCGACGTCCACCACTACAGCGTCGAACTCGACCTGACCACCGGCGGCGAGGACACCTTCGAATCCCGCACCACCATCCGGTTCACCGCCCGTACCGCCGGGGACACCTTCGTCGAGCTCAAGCCCGCCGCGCTGCACACCGCGACCCTGGACGGCCGTCCGCTCGACCCCGAGCTGCTCGACGGCAACCGACTGCCGCTCACCGGCCTCACCACCGGTGAACACGAACTGCACGTCCACGCCGGCATGCGGTACTCGCGCACCGGTGAGGGCATGCACCGGTTCACCGATCCGACGGACGGCGAGACGTACGTCTACACCCAGATGTTCATGGAAGACGTCCAGCGGGTCTTCGCCGCCTTCGACCAGCCGGACCTGAAGGCCGTCTTCGCCCTCACCGTCACCGCACCCGACGGCTGGACGGTGCTCGGCAACGGCGTCGCGGAACACACCGGAGACGGCCGGTGGACCATCGCCCCGACCCAGCGCATCTCCACCTACCTCGTCGCCGTCGCCGCGGGCCCCTGGCACTCCGTACGGACCGAGCACCGCGGCCTGCCCTTCGGCATCCACTGCCGCCGCTCCCTCGCCCCGCACCTCGACGCGGACGCCGACGAGATCCTCGACATCACCCGCGCCTGCTACGACCGCTACCACGAGAAGTTCGAGGAGCCGTACCCCTTCGACTCCTACGACCAGGCGTTCGTCCCCGAATTCAACGCCGGCGCCATGGAGAACCCCGGCCTCGTCACCTTCCGCGACGAGTTCGTCTACCGCTCCGCCGTCACCGACACCGAGCGCCAGACCCGCGCCATGGTCATCGCCCACGAGATGGCCCACATGTGGTTCGGCGACCTCGTCACCCTCACCTGGTGGGACGACATCTGGCTGAACGAGTCCTTCGCCGAGTACATGGGCTACCAAACGCTCACCGAGGCCACCCGCTACACCAACACCTGGACCGACTTCGGCATCGTCCGCAAGGGCTGGGGGTACGACGCCGACCAGCGGCCCTCCACGCACCCCGTCGCACCCGACCCCGACGCCGTGCCCGACACCGCCTCGGCCCTGCTCAACTTCGACGGGATCTCCTACGCCAAGGGTGCCTCGGCCCTCCGCCAACTCGTCGCCTGGCTCGGCGAGAAGGACTTCCTCGCCGGTATAAACAACCACTTCGCACGCCACAAGTTCGGCAACGCCACCCTCGCCGACTTCATCGACAACCTGGCCTCGGTGACCGACCGCGACGTCCACACCTGGGCCGATAAGTGGCTCCGCACCACCGGCGTCGACACCCTCCGGCCCGTCACGACCGCCCAGGACGGCCACTGGCAGCTCGCCGTCGAGCACGAGGGCACCCGGCCCCACCGCATCACCGTCGGTGCCTACGACCTCGATCCCGTCGAACCGGGGCGGCTCGTGTCCCGTCGGCGCTTCGAGATCGACATCCCGCAGAGCGGCCCCACCACCCTGCCCGGCCGCCGCCCCGACCTGGTCCTGCTCAACGACGGCGACCTCACCTACGCCAAGATCCGCCTCGACGCGGACTCCTGGGACACCGCGCTCCGCGCCCTCTCGGGCCTGCCCGACCCGCTGACCCGCGCGGTCGTCTGGAACGCCGCCCGCGACAAGGTCCGCGACGGAGAGCTGCCCCCCGCCGCCTACCTGCAGGCGGCCCGCACCCACATCCCGCACGAGAAGGACCTCGCCGTCGTCCAGGGCGTCCTCTCCTTCGCCCGCGCCCAGATCACCGACCACTACCTCCCCGACGCCGAGCGCCCCGTCGCCCTGGCGCTCCTCACCGATCTCTGCCGCGACGTGATCCGCCGCACCGAGGACGGCAACGACCCCGGTCTCCGCCTCATCGCCGTACGCCACTTCATCGACTGCGCCACCCAGCCGCAGACCATCCAGGACTGGCTCGACAACGGCAGCGCCCCCGGAGGCCCCGAACTCGACCCGGAGCTCCGCTGGCGCATCCTCGGCCGGCTCGCGGTGCTCGGCGCCGCCGACGAGGCCGTCATCGCCGCGGAACTGGAGAACGATCCCAGCGCCACCGGCCAGGAAGGCGCAGCCGCCTGCCGCGCGGCACTGCCCGACGGGGCGGCCAAGCAGACCGCATGGGAGCGCATGTTCCACTCGGACGACCTGTCCAACTACCTGTTCACCGCCACCGCCCGCGGCTTCTGGCAGCCCGAACAGGCCGAACTCGTCGCCCCCTACGTCGAGCGGTACTTCCAGGACGCCGTCGCCCTCGCCGCCCGCCGCGGTTCCGCGATCGGCGAAGCGGCCGGCCGCCACGCCTTCCCCACCACGGCTGTCGACCCGGCCACCCTCCGGCTCGGCAAGGCCTGCCTCCAGGACGCCGACCCCATTCCCGCCCTGCGCCGCAAGCTCGTCGACCAGCTCGACGACCTCCGGCGCGCCCTTCGCGTCCGCGGCGACTGACACCCCGGCGGCCCCGAGGACGCCCCACCCCGGCCGGACCGG
Organism: Streptomyces sp. NPDC030222; assembly: GCF_055573115.1. NCBI lineage: Bacteria > Bacillati > Actinomycetota > Actinomycetes > Kitasatosporales > Streptomycetaceae > Streptomyces > Streptomyces sp. NPDC030222. The sequence goes on along the minus strand of NZ_JBVICA010000006.1, from coordinate 190,752 downwards.
TCTCCGGTCCGGCCGGGGTGTCGGGGGCGCCTCGGGGCCGCTGAGCACCCGGGTTCGCAGGGTTCCGGGTTCCGCCGGGGCCGTGAGCCAAGGCCAAGGCGTGAGCCGGGCCGGTGTCCGGGCCCGAGGCACGCACGGGCCGAGTGCCGTGCGACTCAGGGCACCGAGGCGGGCATGGCCGGTCGGCCGGGGTTTGCTGGGCCGGGCCGGTCGGCCGGAGTCTGCCGGGCCGGGCCGGTCGGCCGGCGCCCCCGGGCCCAGTCCGCCTGTCCGAGCCCCGGGCGCCACCGGCCCAGGCCCGGCGCACGGAAGCAGGGACCGGCGCACCCGCACGGCCCGGCAGGGGCCTGTGCCACCCCATAGCGCCTTTCTGCGCCCGACTTCGCTTCTCCCTGGGGCAATACCCCTTTCGGGTCTTCATCGTTGTGCTCACCGGGCATGTCGCCCGGCCCCCGACCAGTGTGATGTGTCCACACCACACGCGCACACCGGCGCACTTCACCCGAGGGACACGCCCGCATGCACACCCCGCCCGAACCGCCCGCGCTCGCCGGAGGCACAGCGGGACCGGAAGCGCTCCGGCCCCTCCTCGACACCGTCCTCGACGCGCTGCACGACGGGGCCGCCGCCCGCGGCGGCCCCCTGCCGGCCGGGGGACCCCAGAGCGTCACCGCACACGTCCGGCACGCCGCCGAACCCGTCCTCCCCACGCACGGCACCGGCCCCCACGAAGCCCTGCGCACCCTCGTCCATTCAATCGCCGAAGGCGCCGCCGATCCGGCACACCCCCACTGCGCCGCACACCTCCACTGCCCACCACTGGCCGTCGCCGTCGCCGCCGACCTGGCCGCCGGGGCCCTCAACCCCTCCATGGACTCCTGGGACCAGGCCCCCGCCGCATCCGCCCTCGAAACGCTCGTCACCCGCGCCCTCGCCGGCCAGGTCTACCCCGGTGCCGCCAACCCGGACGCCCTCGTCACCACCGGCGGCACCGAGGCCAACCAGCTCGCCCTCCTCCTCGCCAGGGAACGCCACACCGGACGCAACGTCACGGTGATCTGCGGGGCCAACGCCCACCACTCCGTCCACCGCGCCGCCTGGCTCCTCGGCATGCCCCAGCCGCTCACCCTCCCCACCCCCCGCGGCATCATCGACCCCGCGTACCTCGACAAGGCACTCACCACCCACGCCGCCCACGGCCCGCTGCTCGTCACCGCAACCGCCGGGACGACCGACGCCGGGCTCATCGACCCGCTCCCCGCCATCGCCGACCTTTGCGAGACCCACGGAGCGGAGCTCCACATCGACGCGGCCTACGGCGGCGGCCTCCTCTTCAGCGACACCCACCGCCACCGCGCCGAGGGACTCCACCGCGCCCAGAGCGTCACCCTCGACCTGCACAAACTCGGCTGGCAGCCGGTCGCCGCAGGGCTCCTCGCCGTACCCCGCGCCGGCCTCCTGCGCCCGCTCGGACACCGCGCCGACTACCTCAACCCCGACGACGACACCGCGGCCGGAATCCCCGACCTCCTCGGCCGCTCCCTGCGCACCACCCGGCGCCCCGACATCCTCAAGATCGCGGTCACCCTGCGCGCCCTCGGCCGCACCGGCCTCGCGTCGCTCGTCGACACCACCTGCCGCACCGCCGAACAGTTCGCCGACCTCGTCGAACAGCACCCGCGCTTCGAGCTCCACCAACGGCCCACCATCACCACCGTCCTCTTCCGCCCGACCGGCACCGACGACGACACGGTCGCCGCACTCCGCCGCACCCACCTCACCCACGGCACGGCCGTACTCGGCCGCGCCCGCGCCGACGGGCGGCTCTGGCTGAAGGCCACCCTCCTCAACCCGCACACCACCCCCGGCGACCTCACCGCGCTCCTCGCACTCCTGGAAGGCAGCCCCACCCGATGACCGCGCCCCACCAGAGCAGCACCCCGGACCAGCCCTCGGACCTCATCGGCATCGGCATCGGCCCGTGCAACCTCTCCCTCGCCGCACTCGCCGACGGGCTCCCCGGACGCCTCGCCACCGCCTTCTACGAACAGCGCCACGGTTTCCACTGGCACCGAGGACTCCTCCTCGACGACGCCACCCTCCAAGTGCCCTTCCTCGCCGACCTCGTCACCCTGGCCGACCCCACCAGCCGCTGGACCTTCCTCAACCACCTCAGGACCCGCGAACGCCTCTTCCCCTTCTACTTCTCCGAGCACTTCCACCTCCGGCGCACCGAATACGACGCCTACTGCCGCTGGGTCAGCGAAAACCTCCCCGGACTGCACTTCGGCCACCAGGTCGACGCCGTCCGCTGGAACCCCGAACGCGAACTCTTCGAAGTCGACTACACCCAGCTCGACACCCACGGCGAAGCCGTCGCCCTCGGCCGCACCCACGCCCACAACCTCGTCCTCGGCATCGGCACCGAACCCCACGTCCCGGACACGCTCAGACCACTCGTCGACGCCCCCACGGTCCCCGTGTTCCACTCCGCCGACTACCTCGACCACCGCGAACGCATCCTCGCCGCCGAGCACATCACGGTCATCGGCTCCGGCCAGTCCGGTGCCGAGGTCTTCCTCGACCTCCTCCGCCACCGCCCGGTCGGCGCCGAACGCCTCCACTGGATCGCCCGCACCGAGGCCTTCGCCCCCATGGAGTACTCCAAGCTCGGCCTGGAACACTTCACCCCCGACTACACCCGCTACTTCCACGCCCTCCCGGAACAGGTACGCGACCGGCTCGTCCCCGCCCAGTGGCAGCTCCACAAGGGCATCGACGCCGGAACCATCGCCGCCATCCACGACGAGCTCTACCGCCGCGCCATCCACGGCGCATGGCCCGACGCCGTCCTCATCCCCGGCGTGACCGTGCGCACCGCGGGCCGGCTCGCCACCACCAAGGTCGAACTCCACCTGGAACACCACCAGCAGAGCACCCGCACCCGCCTCACCACCGACGCCGTCGTCCTCGCCACCGGCTACCGCGAACGCTCCCTCGACCTGCTGCTCGCCGGCCTCGACCCCTACATGCGCCGCGACGCCGCCAACCGCCCGCGCATCGACGAGACCTACCGGCTGCTCCTCGACCCCTGCGTCACCGGATCCGTCTTCGTCCAGAATTCCGAAGGCCACACCCACGGCGTCGGCGCCCCCGACCTCGGACTCGCCGCCTGGCGCAGCGCCACCATCCTCAACACCCTCACCGGCAAGGAGGCCTACCCCCTGCCACCGCGCACAGCCTTCACCAGCTTCGGTCTGGAACGGGCAGGGGACCGGCCCCGCACCACAGGACCGGCCCCACTGGCCGAACGCAACTGAACAGCCGAACCGCCGTCCGCCGCACACACCACCGCACGGACGCACCCACACCACCGCACGGACGTCGCGCGGCCGCACGGATCCCGCGCGGCCGCGCAGACGGACACGGTCAGAACGGGGTCACGCCGACGGACACGGTCAGAACACGGGAACGCCGTCCCGGGTCAGCCGCCAGCCGGCCGAGGCGAACTGCGCCGGATCGATCGTCCCCTTCGCCTTCACCCAGCTGATGATCGTGTTCCGGATCTCATCCGAGTTCGCCCACACCTGCTGCGCTTTGGCGACATGCGGGAACGCCCCGCCACCGCTCGCCCGGTAGTTGTTGACCGCGAGCACGAACTGCGCCGCCGGGGCCACCGCCCTGCCCTCGAACGACAGCCCGACGATCCGCGAGCCGACCGGCGCCGCGATGTCGATGTCGTACGTCAGGCCGTACACCGCGTCGTAGTTGTAGTCGGGGATGCCGTCCGCGTTCGTCAGCTTCGACGTGTCCACCGGCGCACCCGCCGTGGTGCGCACGAAGTACCGCGCCGAGTACTCCAGATAGTCCTTGAGCTGCGCCCCCGTCAGCACCCGCGCCTCCAGGGTGTTCTCGAACGGGTACAGCCCGGCGGCGTCCTTCAGCGTCACCTCGCCCGACGGGATCCGCGCCGTGCGCGAGAAGCACGACGCCTGCGACAGCACCGGGAGCCCCGCGTGCGCGCCGTCGGCCAGCGCCGCCTTCACGGTCTCCGCCTGCACCGCGTTGATCAGGTCGATGACCGGCTCGTCCTTCCACGGCGCCTCGGCGGAGGACATCGCCACGGCCGACGTGCCGATCACCTGGTTAACGTACGCCACCACCTTGGTGTGCTCGTCCGCCAGCAACCTCGTGATCTTCGGGTCCTCCGCCACCGTGTTGGAGTTCAGCACCTGCGCGGCCACCTTCTCCACCGTCCAGCGGCCCTGCGACCACACCAGGTCGAAGTCGAACAGGGTGAGCCGCTGCCCCCACTTCAGGGGCTCGGAGAGCACGACCTCCTTGCCGGTCTCCTTGTTCCGGACCTTGTACTCCGGGATCTCGGTGTGTGCATGACCGACGAGGATCGCGTCGATCCCCGGCACCTGCTCGGCCACCAGCGCCGCCGCGTTCTCGATGTACGGCAGCTGGTCACCGTACGAGGACGTACCGCTCGATCCGGAGTGCGCGGAGACGATCACCACGTCCGCACCCATCGAGCGCAGCCTCGGAACCCACTTCGCCGCCTGCTCCTCCAGGCCCGGGAACGTCATCCTGCCCTGGACGTGGGCCTTGTCCCAGATCGCGATGCCCGGGTTCGTCAGACCCAGCACCGCCACCCGGACGTCCCGCCCGCACGGCGTCCGCAGCCGCTTGATCGCGTACGGCGGGAAGGCGGGCCGCTGCGTCCGCGCGTCCAGCGCGTTCGCGCCCAGCAGCGGGAAGTCGCACTGGTCCTCGAACTTCCGGAGCACCGGGATGCCGTAGTTGAACTCGTGGTTGCCGAGCGCCGCCGCGTCATAGCCGATGGCGTTCATCGCCTGGGCCATGGGATGCACCGGACCGTGCTTCGCCGTGATCGGGTCGACCTTGGCGTAGTAGTACGACAGCTGGGTGCCCTGGATCGTGTCACCGGCGTCGATCAGCAGCGTGTTGCGACGGCCCTTCTGTGCACGGACCTGCTCCACGAGCGTCGAGATCTTCGCCAGGCCGACGTCGTTGTGCGCCTTGTCGTCGAACTCCTTGTCCGTGAAGTAGTCCCAGTTGAACACATTGCCGTGCAGGTCGGTGGTGCCCATCACGGTGAAGGAGTACCGCTTCGGCGGACGTCCCCGGCCCGTGGTCCCCGTCACGGAAGCAGCCGAAGCCGGTCCCGCCGCGGCGCCCGCCACGGCCGCACCGGCCCCTGCTGCAGCGGACGTACCCAGGAACTTCCTGCGGTTCAACGGCATACTTCTTCCTCCTCGGATCGCACAACGTGGGCACAACGCGCGTAGATTCTGGCCCAGACCTCACGCCGAGCGACACCCTCCCGGGGTGGCCACCTGATGAACCGCTCGTCCTCCCGGCCTCGTTGCCCCGCACAGTGCGAGAGTGGACGCCGTGACCACACCCGAATCACCCGAATCATCCACATCTGCCGATCGCCCAGGCAGCCTCCCGCCGCAGCCGTACGTCCCCTTCGGCACCGCGGAAGCCCCCCGTGTCTCCGTCCGCGGCGAGGCCACGCTCGAGGTCGACCCGGAGATCGCTCGCATCGGCATTACCATCAGCGCCCGCGGCAGCGACCGACGCACTGCCCTCGAAGACCTCACCCGCCGCAACACCCAGGTCCTCGAACTCATCAGGGGCTACGGCGAAGCCGTCGACACCATCGAGACCGGCGCCTTCTCCATCTCCCCCGAACTCACCAAGTTCGGCAGGGGCGAGAAAATCCGCTCCTACCACGGCCGCGTCCACATCGGGGCGGTCCTCTCCGACTTCACCGCACTCGGTGAACTCACCACCCGTCTCGCCGACCTCGACATGACCCGCGTCGACGGACCCTGGTGGTCCCTGCGCCCCGACTCACCCGCCCACGGCGAAGCCCGCCGCCAAGCGGTCAAGGAAGCCGTCCAGCGGGCCCGCGAATACGCGGACGCCCTCGGCGCCCGGCTCGCTGCACTCGTCGAACTCGCCGACATCGGCGCGGAACCCCCCAGCCCCTACCAGCCGCCCCCGTTCGCCGCCATGCGCTCGGCCACATGGCCGACCGGTGCCGCCCCCGAACCCGCCCCCGCCCTCAACCTCGAACCCCAGCGCCAGACCGTCCATGCCCACATCAATGCGCGCTTCACCATGACCGCGCCCCGGCTCTGAAGCAGTCGGCGGTGTCTCTTCCGCGGCCGGCGGGGACTCTTGCGGCCGGCCGCTCAGGCGCTCGGAAGAGCGGCTGCCCGCACACTTCAAGCCTTGTCAACAACCCTTCACGCAATGGTTGTTGAGTGGTCACGCCGCACCAAATCTCTACCCGTCGGTAAGGCCTAGGCTCGAGTCATGCGCCGAGCGAAGATCGTCTGCACACTGGGCCCTGCCACCCATACATACGACCGGATCAAAGGCCTGGTCGAAGCGGGAATGGACGTGGCCCGCTTCAACCTCAGCCACGGCACCCACGCCGACCACGAAGAGCGCTACCGGCATGTACGCAAGGCCGCCGACGAGACCGGCCGCAGCGTCGGCGTCCTCGCCGACCTTCAAGGACCGAAGATCCGCCTCGGCCGCTTCCGTGAAGGTCCCGTACTCCTTGAACGCGGAGATCATTTCACCATCACCGTCGAGCACATCGAAGGCGACCGCGGCATCTGCGGCACCACCCACCCCGGCCTCGCCACCGACGTCGCCCCCGGCGAACGCATCCTCATCGACGACGGCCGTGTCGCCCTCGACGTCACCTCCGTCGAAGGCCCCCGCGTCCACACCCGCGTCATCGAAGGCGGGCTGATCTCCGACCACAAGGGACTGAACCTCCCCGGCGTCCCCGTCTCCGTCCCCGCCCTCTCCGGCAAGGACGTCGAAGACCTCCGCTGGGCCCTCCGCACCGGCTTCGACGTGATCGCCCTCTCCTTCGTCCGCACCGGCCGCGACATCGAGGACGTCCACCGCGTCATGGACGAGGAAGGCCGCCGCATCCCCGTCATCGCCAAGATCGAGAAGCCCCAGGCCGTCGAACACATCGACGACATCGTCGCCGCCTTCGACGGGATCATGGTGGCCCGCGGCGACCTCGGCGTCGAAATGCCCCTCGAACAGGTCCCGGTCGTCCAGAAGCGCGCCATCAAACTCGCCAAGCGCAACGCCAAACCGGTCATCGTCGCCACACAGATGCTCGACTCGATGATCGACAGCCCCCGCCCCACCCGCGCCGAGGCCTCGGACGTGGCCAACGCCGTCATCGACGGCACCGACGCCGTCATGCTCTCCGGCGAGACCAGCGTCGGGAAGTACCCCGTGGAAACCGTCCGCACCATGAGCCGCATCGTCGAAGCCGCGGAAGAGGACCTCCTCGCCAAGGGCCTGCCGCCACTCACCGAACGGAACAAACCCCGCACCCAGGGTGGCGCCGTCGCCCGGGCCGCCGCCGAGATCGGCGACTTCCTCGAAGCGTCGTTCCTCGTGGCCTTCACCCGGAGCGGCGACACCGTCCGGCGCCTCTCCCGCTACCGCTCGCCCATCCCCCTCCTCGCCTTCACCCCCGACCCGGCCACCCGCTCCCAGCTCAGCCTGACCTGGGGCGTCGAGACCTTCCTCGGTCCGTGCGTCGACTCCACGGACGCGATGGTCGCCCAGGTCGAGGAGGAACTCCTCCGTATCGGCCGTTGCCGCCAGGGCGACACCGTGGTCATCACGGCCGGCTCCCCGCCCGGCGTCCCCGGCACCACCAACCTCGTGCACGTCCACCACATCGGCGAGGTCTGAGCCCGGCGGATCCGGGACGGCCCAGTCCGGTCCGGCTCAGTACTTCGGGCCTACATGGGCGTCCATGAGCGCGACGGACGCCCGGCGGGCGACGGAGATGTTCTGCTTGTTGGCCTGCGCCCACTCGACGCCGAGGGCGTCAAGGGTGTCGGTGAACAGCCGCCGGATGTCGGTGGACAGATTGGTGAAGAAATACCGGGGGTACTCATAGCGCTTCCGCTCGCCGTCGACCGTCCGCGTTGCCCAGTTGGTGATCCTGCAGCCGTCCGAGTGGACGAGCCCCCGGACGAACTCCCATGGGTGCTCGTCGACGAGGTCCTGTTGCCACGGCTGCAGTGCGATCCTCCGCTCGTGCTTCTTGCCGGGACCGTGCTGGGGGAAGAGGCAGGGCCAGTGCCGTCCGTAACTGGTCACTATGGTGTAGCCAGGTTGGGCGACCGAATGGACGCGACCCTCGGGACGCACGGCGGCGATGGCCGACCGGCAGGCGTCGATGAGCCCTGGCCAGGCGTTGCCGCAGGCGATGCGCAACTGGAAGCCACCCCGCGGCTGCGGGCTGATGCATCCGTCGCCGAGGTAGAGCCCGAGCAGGTACGAGTAAGCCGCCTCGTTCTGCGGGAGGCCCGGCGCTTCGCGACACCTGACGCAGGGCGTCGCCTGACCGAGGAGCCGTGGCAGTGGCTCGATGCGCGTCCGCCATGCTCGGATGGCGGCACGTGATATTCCGGTCTCTCTGCTCACGGAGTTGAGGCTGCGGCCATCGGTGAGGAGTGCGAGTACTCGTCTGCGGGTGCCCATGTCGTACATATGAGCGAGATTGGCTCAATGTGTGAGGATCTGCATGAAGCGGCGCTGAATTTCACAAGGTCGGGTGAGTTCCGCCATTTACCTTGCGACCTTGGAAATGAAGGAAAAGTGCCCCGGGTCGGACTCGAACCGACACTGTATGGGTTTTGAATCCATTGCCTGCTGCCAATTGGGCTACCGGGGCTCGCAGATTCGAAGGTTTTCCTCGACCCGCTGCGCGTCCACCATACCGCAGCTAGGTAGGCTCATGGGGAGCAGTACCTGCCCGGAATGAGGAGTACCGTGACCGCCCCCGAGTCGCCACAGCCCGTCGCAGACGACGACAAGTCGCACGTTCCGCCGCTGACGACCCGTGTCGTCATCGCCGAGGACGAGGCCCTCATCCGCCTCGACCTGAAAGAGATGCTGGAAGAGGAGGGCTACACGGTCGTCGGTGAGGCCGGCGACGGTGAGCGGGCGGTCGAGCTGGCGCGCGAGCACCGGCCCGATCTGGTGATCCTCGACGTGAAGATGCCCAAGCTCGACGGGATTTCCGCGGCGGAGCGGATCGCCCAGGAGTCGATCGCGCCGGTGCTGATGCTGACCGCGTTCTCGCAGCGTGATCTGGTGGAGCGGGCCCGGGACGCCGGTGCGATGGCGTATCTGGTGAAGCCGTTCAGCAAGAGCGACGTGGTGCCGGCCATCGAGATGGCGGTGTCGCGGTTCGCGGAGCTGCGGGCGCTGGAGAAGGAGGTCGCGGACCTCTCGGCGCGACTGGAGACGCGGAAGCTGGTGGACAGGGCGAAGTCGATCCTGCAGACCCAGTACGGGCTGACGGAGCCGGCGGCGTTCCGGTGGATCCAGAAGACGTCGATGGACCGTCGCTTGTCGATGCAGCAGGTCGCGGAGGCGGTCATCGAGGACGCCGAGGAGAAGAAGGCCGCGAAGGGCCAGTGACCTGCCCGGGCCGCCGGTGACCTGTCCGGGGCGGACGACCGGTGGGCACGAAGTCCGAGAAGCAGCAGCAGAAGCAGCAGCAGAAGAAGGAGGAGGCCCGCCCCCGGAACCGGGGTGCGGGCCTCCTCCTTCTGTGTGCTGCGGTGGATCAGTCCTCGCCGAGGTAGGCCTTGCGGACCGACTCGTCGTGGAGCAGGTCCTGGCCGGTGCCGGAGAGGACGATGTTGCCGACCTCCATGACGTGGGCCTGGTCCGCCAGGGAGAGCGCGGCCTGGGCGTTCTGCTCGACGAGCAGAATGGTGGTGCCGGTGGCCTTGAGCTCGGCGATGGTCGCCATGATCTTCTGCATCATGAGGGGCGAGAGACCCATGGAGGGCTCGTCCAGCATGAGCAGCTTGGGCTGCGACATGAGGGCGCGGCCCATGGCGAGCATCTGCTGCTCACCGCCGGAGAGGGTTCCCGCGGCCTGCTTGCGGCGCTCGCCCAGGATGGGGAAGAGCTCGTAGGCGCGCTGGATGTCCTTCTCGATGCCTTCCTTGTCGCTGCGCAGGAACGCACCGAGCTGGAGGTTCTCGGCGATCGTCAGCCGGGGGAAGATGTGGCGTCCCTCGGGGGAGTGGGCGAGGCCCAGGGAGACGATCTTGTGGGCGGGGGTGCCGTTGAGGGGCTTGCCGTCGAAGAGGACGCGTCCGCTCGTGGGCTTGAGGAGCCCGGAGAGCGTGCGCAGGGTGGTGGTCTTGCCGGCACCGTTGGTGCCGATGAGGGTGACCACCTGGCCGGCTTCGACGCTGAAGGAGATGCCCTTGACGGCTTCGATCTTGCCGTAGGAGACCCGGAGGTCTTCGACCTCGAGGAGCGCGGTCACTTGGTCTCTCCTTCGGTGCTGGTGGTGCTCTGCGCCTCGTCCGAAGCGGCGTCGTCAGAGGCTGCCTCGTCGGACGGGGCGTCGTCGGAGGTGGTCTCCTCCGCGGCGGTCTCCTCGGAGGCCGCGCCGGCCTCCGGCTCGGCGTCCGCCGGCGCCTCAGCGGCGGCCGTGGCGTTGTCCGCCTTGGCCTCCGCCACCTCGACCGCGGCGGCCTCCGCCTCGCCCGGCTCGCCCTCGAAGGGCGTGCCCAGGTAGGCGGCGACGACGCGCTCGTCGCTCTGGACCTCGCCGGCGCTGCCCTCGATGAGCTTCTCGCCCTGGACGAGGCAGGCGACGCGGTCGCAGAGGTTGAAGATGAAGCGCATGTCGTGCTCGATGACGAGGACGGCGATGCCCTTGTCCCGGATGGCGAAGATGAGTTCTTCGGCCGCGCGGGTCTCCTGCGGGTTCATACCGGCGGTGGGCTCGTCGAGGAGCAGCAGGCCGGGTTCGCTCGCCATGGCCCGGGCGATCTCGAGCTTGCGCTGTTCGCCGTAGGGGAGGTTGCGGGCGAGGTGGTCGGCCTTGTGCTCGAGGCCGATGAACTCCAGGAGTTCCATGGCCCGTGCGTGCGAGGCGGCTTCGGCCTTCTTGAAGCCGGGGCCGCGCAGCAGGGCGGACCAGAGGCCTTCCTTGGTCCTGGTGTGGCGTCCGACGAGGACGTTCTCCAGGACGGTCATGTTGGCGAAGAGCCGGATGTTCTGGAAGGTGCGGGCGATGCCTGCCTTGGTGACCAGGTGCGGCTTGGGGGGCAGGACGGTGCCCTTGTAGGACACGGTGCCCTCGGTCGGCACGTAGAGGCCGGTGAGGCAGTTGAAGAACGTCGTCTTGCCGGCGCCGTTGGGGCCGATGAGGCCGACGATCTCTCCGCTGTTGACGGTGAGGTCGACGTTGCGGACGGCGGTGAGGCCGCCGAAGCGCATGGTGACGCCGCTGGCTTCGAGGACGGTCTGGGTGGTGGTGTTCGTGGTGGTGGTCGTCATGTCTTTCACGCCCCCGCCTTGGCGATGCCGACGCCGGAGTCCAGGCCCTTTTCCGGTTCGTCGTTCTGGTCGGTCTCGTGGAACTCGAGCTGTGCGCGGCGGTTGGCGATGAGGCCTTCGGGGCGGAAGCGCATGAGCACGATGAGGGCGATGCCGAAGCCGAGGAGCTGGTAGTCCTGGAGGAACTGCAGCTTGGCCGGGATCATGTAGAGGAGGGTGGCGCCGAGGAGCGGGCCGCTGATGGTGCCCATGCCGCCGAGGATGACGGCCGCCAGGAGGAAGGCCGAGTTGGGCGGGACGGGACCGGCGAACTGGTACATCTCCGGGACGACGGTGTGCTGGACGTGTGCCTGCACGGTGCCGGCGAGTCCGGCGAGGGTGGCGCCGAGTGCGAAGGCGATGAGCTTCACGCGGAAGCCGTTGATGCCCATGGCGGTGGCGGCGGTCTCGTCCTCGCGGATGGCGACCCAGGCGCGGCCGATGCGGGAGCTGCCCGCGCGGCTGAAGACCAGGACGACGAGGATCGTCGCGAGGAGCATCAGCAGGTAGTAGTTGGCGTAGGCGCCGAGTTCGAAGCCGAGGACGGTGTGGGACTGGCCGAAGTTGAATCCGAAGAACTCGAGGTCCGGGATGTTCGGGATGCCATTGGGGCCGTTGGTGATCTGGGGGCCGGAGACACCGTCGAGGTTGCCCATGGCGATGCGGAAGATCTCTCCGAAGCCGAGGGTGACGATGGCGAGGTAGTCGCCGCGCAGTCGCAGGGTCGGGGCGCCGATGACGACACCGAAGATCAGCGAGACGACGGCGCCGGTGAGGACGGCGGCCCAGAAGGGGAAGTGCACGTCGAAGGCGGAGGCCGTGGTGCCGGAGACCAGGGCGGCGGTGTAGGCGCCGACGCCGAGGAAGGCGACGTATCCGAGGTCGAGGAGGCCGGCGAGGCCGACGACGACGTTCAGGCCCAGGGCGACGGTCGCGAAGATGAGGATGTTGACCGCGACCAGGGTGTACTGGTCGGTGCTCTGGGTGAAGGGGAAGGCCGCGGCGGCGACGAAGGCCGCGATGACCGTGAGCTGGCGGTGCTTGGCGGTGATCGCTGAGACGCGGGCGATGAGGCCGGCCTTCATCAGGGCGGCGGCGGAGAGGCCGACGGTGATGAGGTAGCCGGTGAACAGCTCGGCGTACTCGGTGTCGATGCCGTAGGTGATGACGTAGAGACCGACGCCGAAGGTGGCGACGATGACCAGGACCTCGGCCCAGGAGGGGAGTTCCTTGGGCTTGGCGGCCTTGCGGGTGTCGTCCGGCAGGGAGAAGGCCGTGGCGACGGGGAGGGCGGAGGCCACGAGGGCGATGACGCCGCCCGGTTCGAGGTTGACGATGCCGCCGAGCTCGATGGAGATGGCGGCGATGGTGAACCAGGTGGTGCCGAGGCCGCCGAGGGCGAGGAGCTTGAGGGCCTTGGTGGTGCCGGTGGGGGCGAGCCAGCCGAGGCCCTTGATGCCGAGGGAGGCGAGGGCGTAGAGGGTGACGAGCAGCCCGCTGACGAGGGTGAGGACCTGGAGGCCGCCGGGGTAGCCGGTGACGGTGAGGTCGCCGGGGAAGTCGGCGGTCCACGTCCAGGCCATGAAGGTGCTGGCGACGGTGGCAAGGCCGCCGCCGGCGGTGGCCCAGCGCATGGTGGTGACGCGGGAGGCGTTCTCCGTGGCTGCGAGCTCGGTCGTGTTGGTGGTCTCGGTCATCGTTCTCACGCCCGATCCGCGACGCGCTCGCCGAGCAGGCCCTGGGGCCGGACGAGGAGCACGACGATGAGAAGTACGAATGCCCAGACGTTGGACCAGGCGCCACCGCCGAGCTGCTGCATGCCGGGGATCTCTTCGATGTAGGCGATCGAGAGGGACTCGGCGAGACCGAGGACGACGCCGCCGACCATGGCTCCGTAGATGTTGCCGATGCCGCCGAGGACCGCGGCGGTGAAGGCCTTGAGGCCGAGGATGAAGCCCATCTCGAAGTTGATCTGGCCCTTGTCGAGGCCGTACGCGACCGCTGCGACCGCGGCGAAGGCGGCGCCGATGGCGAAGGCCATCACGATGATGCGGTCGGTGTTGATGCCCATCAGCTTGGCGGTGTCGGGGTCCTGCGCGGTGGCCTGCATGGCGCGGCCGCTGCGGCTCTTGGAGACGAAGAGGCCGAGGGCGAGCATGCACAGGGGGGCGAGGATCAGCACGAACATGTCGGCGCGCTGGATGGCGAGGTTGTCGAAGATCTTGATGGACTCGCCGGTGATCTCCGGGAAGCTGCGGGCCTTCTTGGCGTCCGGGTAGAAGCCCCAGACGAGCTGCTGGAGCGCGATGGACAGACCGATCGCGGTGATGAGGGGGGCGAGCCGTGGGGCGGAGCGCAGCGGCCGGTAGGCGAAGCGTTCCGCGGCGGTGGCGACGGCAACGGAGGCGATTGCGCCGCCGATGATCATGAGGGGTATTGCCACCAGGAGTGAGGTTCCGCTGGGGAGCCAGATGTAGGTGGTGAGGGCGCCGAAGCCCCCGATCATGAAGATCTCGCCGTGAGCGAAGTTGATGAGCTGGACAATGCCGTAGACCATGGTGTACCCGATGGCGATCAGACCATAAAGGGCACCGAGGGCAAGGCCGTTGGCCAGCTGTTGCGGCAGTTCGTACACCGCAGAGCCTCCGATGAGCGTGTCGGATAAGACTCCGCGCGAGGGCGCTGTTTGCGCCCTCGCGCGGCGTGGTTCTTTTTGGGGTGGGGCGGTGCGGTGATCAGTCCTCGAACGTGGCGCTCTTGACGTCCGCCCAGTTGCCGCCCTTGACGGCGTAGACGGTGAGCTGCTTGTTCGTGGTGTCGCCGTACTCGTCGAAGGCGACCTTGCCGGTCACACCGTCGAAGGAGACCTTGGCCATGGCCTCGGTGACCTTGGCGCGGGCGTCGGTCGGGACCTTGCCGCCGTTCTCGGCGACGACGGCCTTGACGGCCTGGATGATCGCCCAGGCGGCGTCGTAGGAGTAGCCGCCGTAGGCCGCGTACGGGTCGGCGTAGCCGGCCGCCTTGTAGTCCGCGATGAACTGCTTGGCGGTCGGGAGCTTCTCGACGGGGTAGCCGATGGAGGTCGCGAGGTCGCCGTCGTTGGCCTCACCGGAGGCCTTGATGAAGGCGGGGTCGTAGATGCCGTCGCCACCCATGGTCGGGATCTTGGCGCCGGTCTTCTTGATCTGGTCGGAGAGCAGGCCGCCCTCGGGGTACTGGCCGCCGAAGTAGACGGAGTCGGCGCCGGAGGCCTTGACCTTGTCGGCGGTGCTGGAGAAGTCGGTCTCCTTCACCGTGACGTGGTCGGTGCCGACGACCTTGCCGCCGAGGCGGGTGAACTCCGCGGAGAAGATCGCCGCGAGGCCGGCGCCGTAGGTCTGCTTGTCGTCGACGACGAAGACCTTGGTCTTCTTGGCGTCGTTGAAGAGGTACTGGGCGGCGAACTTGCCCTGGACGACGTCCGTCGCGGCGGTGCGGAAGTAGGTCTTGAACGGACGCTTGAACTCGCCCTTGCCCCAGTTGTCGCCCTGGCTGAGCGACGGGTTGGTGTTGGCGGGGGAGACCTGGGTGAGGCCGGCGCTGTTGAAGACGCCCTGCATCGACTGGGCGACGCCGGAGTTCAGCGGGCCGACGACGCCGAGGACGTCCTTGTTGCCGACGAGCTTGGTGGCGTTGGCCTGGCCGGAGGCCGGGACGGCCTGGTCGTCGAGGGCCTCGATCTTGAACTCGACGCCCGGGACCTCGTTGTTCTTGTTGGCGGTCTTGGCCGCGAGGTCCACGGAGTTCTTGATGCCCTGGCCGAGCGCGGACAGCGAACCGGTGAGCGGCGCGTCGACGCCGATCACGACGGTGGTCTTGCCACCGCCACTGCTGTCACCGCCCTTGCCGCTGTCGCGCGACCCGCAAGCGGTGAGGGTGAGTGCTCCCGTGGTGATCACGGTGGTGAGAATGAGCAAAGAACGGTGTCGCACGCTGAATCCTTTCCCTGGCGCGGCCTCCTCTGTAGAGGTAGCCGTTTTCTTTCGCCGGGCCACTGGGTTGGTTACCGGGGGCCGTGCCGTATTGCGCCTTGCAGCGCGGTAACTGGCGGTGACTCTAGGCGTCGGTGCCGGAGTGCGGGAGAACGGGAGTCAGGATGTGACTTTCTTGTTATGCCGTGGCCAGGAGTCCGGTGGGCGCACTGTGGGCACATAGGGCGTTTGTGTCCACCTGCCCGATGACCACATTGTGAGAACCTGCAGTTGCGCTAAGGAGCTTGGGCTTCATTTGGTCCTGACCGGCCCCTTACGATGTAAAGGGGAATGCAAGATCAACTCTTTGGGCGGGACTGGGACATATCCCGGTTTCGCCCTTCCCTTGAGGGGTCACTCTGAGTGAAATCCGGGGGAGGTCAGTCTGGCGGCCGCCAATTCTCGGAGCTCCCCGTCGCGCCGTTCGCGGCGGCACAGCGGGCCTCGGATCGGGCCCGGACCAGCCGTAGGGCGGCCTCCCGTCCGTGCCGCTTCTCCTCGGCGCGAGCTGCCGCCACCACCTCGTCGTGGATGGCGAGTTGCTCGTTGGACAGGCCCTTCTGTTCCCAGTCAAGACCTGCGAACTTGCCGCCCTTCAGGGCTTCTTCGGCCCAATAGGAGACCAGGGTGGTGCACACCTGCGCGGGTGACGAGGGTCGTGGGGAGGGCGAGTTGGCGTCGGTGTGGCCGCCGGACGGCCGTGCTGCGCCGCAGCCGCACACGAGCGTCGCGGCCACGAGAACGGCCGCGCCCAGCACCCGGGCCCCGGGTCCCCGCCTGCGGTGAGCGCCCACGACGGCACGCTATGCCCGGCCGCGGCATGCCGCAAGAGATGATGCATGTCAGATCAACTCCGTTTTCCTTACGGAGAGTTGGTGATGACGTCCCGTTGGGCGGGTATCAGCAGGGGCCGGCGAGTTCGCCGCGGACGGCGATCCAGCCGGAGCCGTTCCGCCGGAAGGTGACGACGGCCAGTTCCCGGGGTCTGTCGACGAGCTGGTCGACCCGTTCGCCGGTGCCGGCGTCATGGATGAGCAGACCGTCCAGATCGACGCAGTCGACGACGGCGGTGCCTCCGTCGCGGGGACGTGCGCCGAGGACCCTGTGCCGGACCGTTCCCTTGGTGATCTCGCCCTTCTCGCGGGCGGTGCGCAGGTTCGACCGCAGCATCTCGCGCAGCGGCCCCTCGGCGACCCGGTCGAGTCCGGGGTGCTCGGGGTCCGAGGCGGCGCCGGCGCGCGCCCAGGCGTCCCAGTACGCGTCATAGGCGATCCGCAGATCGCCGGGGAGCCGGGTCAGCCCCCGGGTGAGCCGCTCGGGGTCGGACAGTACGGAGGGCCCGGCGGCCGCGGGGGGACGTGGCTCCCGCCCGCCCTCTCCGGCCGCGCCGCCTACGCAGCCGGAGAGGAGGAGGCAGAGGCCCGCGGCCGCACCCGCCGCGGCGCGTGATGCCGCGGTCATGTCAGCAGCGGGTGCCGGAGCGGGCCGTCAGGTAGTGCTCGGAGATGTAGCCGTCGGCCGAACTGGGCAGGCAGTCCCGGCACTGCTTGGGCGTGGAGACGTGCACCGCGTCCCAGTAGTGGTTGCCGAAGACGCTCGCCCCGGTCCGGTAGCAGTAGCCGGTGACGGTGCTGTACGTGTAGCAGTAGCCCTTGACCGTGGACGTGGTGCTGGGCGAGAGCCGGACCTTGACCGTCGTCGTGCACTTGGTACTGATGGTCGCCGCACCGGCCGGCTCGGCGGTGGCGAGCATTCCTCCCACGACCATGAGGGTTGCGGCGGCGAATCGGGTCATCCTGCGCATGTTCGCTCCTCGTGTTCGCAACTCGGAGATGTGCACGGATCCGTAACCGGCCCAGAGCTTAGGGTGAACGCCCTTGATTCGTCGACCAGTTCAACTGTTGCCGTCCGTACAGGGTGAAGGAGCCCCGGCCGGACGGCGAATTCCAGGACGTGGCGCGGGCCCGGACCGGGCGGAATGGAGGCGGGCGGGCCCGGACGCGATCCGCCCCGGGTGGGCGGGCCGGAGATGCTCCGTCCCGGGCGGGCGGCCCAGACGCGATCCGCCCCGGGCGGGCGCCCCCTCCGCGCCCCGTCCGCGCCCGCGAAGGGCTCCGCCCGGGCCGCGCGGTGTCAGGCGGCCGGGCCGCCGTCGCCGGGGTTCACCTCACGGAGCATGCAGGTCAGCCGGGCCGTGCAGAGCCGCTTGTCCTGCTCGTCGGTGACGACGATCTCGTACGTCGCGGTGGAGCGGCCGCGGTGCACCGGTGTGGCCACACCGGTGACCAGACCCGACCGGACGCCCCGGTGGTGGGTGCAGTTCAGGTCGACGCCCACGGCGATCTTCGACGAGCCGCCGTGCAGCATCGAGCCGACCGAGCCGAGCGTCTCCGCGAGCACGGCCGACGCGCCGCCGTGGAGCAGGCCGTAGGGCTGGGTGTTGCCCTCGACCGGCATGGTGCCGACGACCCGCTCGGCGGAGGCCTCCAGGATCTGCACGCCCATGCGCTTGCCGAGGTTTCCCGCGGAGAACAGCGCGGGCAGGTCCACGCCGAGGGCGGCGTACTCGTCGATGACCTCTTGCGGGAACTTCGTAGTGGTCTGCTCGCCCATCGGGCCCGGCTCCGTTCGTCGTCGTACGGACTTCGTGTGTGCTTGCACCTGCCTGAGCAAACGCTTAGGCGGGTCGCGATTGTTCCAGACGCACGATGACGGACTTGCTGGCGGGGGTGTTGCTGGTGTCGGCGGTCGAGTCGAGCGGCACCAGGACGTTCGTCTCCGGGTAGTAGGCGGCCGCACAGCCCCGTGCGGTGGGGTAGTGGACCACCCGGAACCGGGGCGCCCTGCGCTCCACCCCGTCGTGCCACTCGCCGACCAGGTCCGCGTACGAGCCGTCGGCCAGGCCGAGCTCGCGGGCGTCGTCGGGATGGACCAGCACCACGCGGCGGCCGCCCCTGATCCCGCGGTAGCGGTCGTCGAGACCGTAGATCGTGGTGTTGTACTGGTCGTGGGACCGCATGGTCTGGAGCAGCAGCCGGCCCTCCGGGACCTTCGGGTACTCCACCGGGGCCGCCGTGAAGTTGGCCTTGCCCGTGGCGGTCGGGAAGCGGCGTTCGTCGCGCGGGGCGTGCGGCAGCGTGAAGCCGCCGGGC
This sequence comes from Streptomyces sp. NPDC030222, assembly GCF_055573115.1. Classification (NCBI taxonomy): domain Bacteria; kingdom Bacillati; phylum Actinomycetota; class Actinomycetes; order Kitasatosporales; family Streptomycetaceae; genus Streptomyces; species Streptomyces sp. NPDC030222. Next base: position 172,145 of record NZ_JBVICA010000006.1, on the reverse strand, counting down.
CGGGCCACGCGCGTGTTGAAGTCCTCGAAGCCGGGGACCACGCGCGCGATCCGGTCGCGGATCGTTGCGTAGTCCTTCTCGAACTCCTCCCACGGCGTGGCCGATCCGGCGCCCAGCACCGCCCGGGCCAGCCTCGCCACGATGGCGGGCTCGGACAGCAGATGGGGGCTCGCCGGCGGGAGGTTGCCGCGGGAGGCGTGCACCATGCCCATCGAGTCCTCGACGGTGACGAACTGCCGGCCGCTCGCCTGCTCGTCCCGGTCGGTGCGTCCGAGCGTCGGCAGGATCAGCGCCCGCCTGCCGGTCACCGCGTGCGACCGGTTGAGCTTGGTCGAGACGTGCACGGTCAGTTCGGCGCGGCGTACCGCCGCCTCGGTGACCTCGGTGTCGGGGGTCGCTCCGACGAAGTTGCCGCCCATCGCGAAGAACACCTTCGCCCTGCCGTCGCGCAGTGCCTCGATGGAACGGACGACGTCGTAGCCGTGGTGGCGCGGCGGCGCGAAGCCGAATTCCTTCTCCAGGGCGTCCAGGAACGCGGGGGCGGGCCGTTCGAAGATGCCCATGGTCCGGTCGCCCTGCACGTTGGAGTGACCGCGCACCGGGCAGACCCCCGCACCGGGCCGGCCGATGTCGCCGCGCAGCAGCAGGAGGTTCACGACCTCGCGGATGGTGGCCACGGAGTGCTTGTGCTGGGTCAGGCCCATCGCCCAGCACACGATGGTCCGCTTCGAGTCGAGCACCATGCGCAGTGCCCGTTCGATCTCGGACCGCTGGAGGCCGGTCGCGGTGAGGGTCTCGGCCCAGTCCGCTTCACGGGCGGCCTTCGCGAACTCCTCGAAGCCGTGGGTGTGTTCCTCGATGAACGCGGTGTCCGTCGCACCGTCCGTCTCCAGGACCAGCTTGTTGAGGAGCCGGAACAGGGCCTGGTCGCCGCCGATGCGGATCTGGAGGAACAGATCGGTGAGGGAGGCGCCCTTGATCATGCCCCGGGGTGTCTGCGGGTTCTTGAAGCGCTCCAGTCCCGCCTCGGGCAGCGGATTCACCGAGATGATCTTTGCTCCGGAGGCCTTGGCCCGCTCCAGCGCGGCCAGCATCCGCGGATGGTTGGTGCCCGGGTTCTGCCCCGCGACGATGATCAGGTCGGCCCGGTGGAGGTCCTCCAGGGACACACTGCCCTTGCCGATGCCGATCGTCTCGGTCAGGGCCGAGCCGGAGGACTCGTGGCACATGTTGGAGCAGTCCGGCAGATTGTTCGTGCCGAACTCGCGGGCGAAGAGCTGGAGCAGGAAAGCGGCCTCGTTGCTGGTCCGCCCGGAGGTGTAGAAGAGGGCCTCGTCGGGGGAGGCGAGCGCCCTCAGTTCCTCCGCGATGATCGCGAACGCCCGCTCCCAGCTCACCGCCTCGTAGTGCTCGGCGCCCGCGGGCAGGTACATCGGTTCCGTGATACGGCCCTGCTGCCCCAGCCAGTAGCCGCTGCGGGTGGCCAGGTCCGCCACCGAGTTCGCGGCGAAGAAGCCGGGGGTGACCCGGCGTAGCGTCGCCTCCTCGGCGACCGCCTTCGCGCCGTTCTCGCAGAACTCCGCCGTGTGCCGTCTGTCGCCCTCGGGCCAGGCGCAGCCGGGGCAGTCGAAGCCGTCCTTCTGGTTGACCTTGAGGAGGGTCTGCGCGGTGCGCCGCAGTCCCATCTGCTCCCGGGAGATCCGCAGGGTGTGCGCGATGGCGGGCAGGCCGGCGGCAGCGTGCTGGGGCGCCGAGACCTGCGGCGCGTCCTGCACCGGGTCGCCCGTGGGTGGCTTGCTGACCATGGCGCTCTCCTTCGAGCGGGATGAACCTGGCGTGGCGTACGGAGCGGATCCTTTCACGGCATGCCGGAAAGGTGCCCGGCCTGTGGACGACGGGCTGTGGACGACGGCCGGCGCCGGCTGCCGACGGCTGACGACGGCTTGTGGACGACGCTTCGTGGACGAGACGACTGGACCGGGCCGCCCGCCGGGCGGTCCGGTCCTGCCTCGCGCCATCCGACCGCCCGCGGGGGGCCTGGGCCGTTCCCCGGGCCCGGCGGCGGGCGGCCGGAACGGGCCGTGGGGGTGGCGGACCGGGACAGGAATGTCGGTGCGGCGTGGCAGGATCGGGGACGTGGCTGAGACAGCATCGAAGAAGACCGACGAGAACCGTCCGCGCCTGCTCCTCATGGACGGGCACTCCCTGGCGTACCGGGCGTTCTTCGCGCTGCCCGCGGAGAACTTCACGACCTCCGGCGGCCAGCCGACCAACGCCGTCTACGGCTTCGCGTCGATGCTGGCGAACACGCTGCGCGACGAGGCGCCCACGCATTTCGCCGTGGCGTTCGACGTGTCCCGCAAGACGTGGCGCTCGGAGGAGTTCCCGGAGTACAAGGCGAACCGCTCCAAGACCCCGGACGAGTTCAAGGGCCAGGTCGAGCTCATCGGCGAGATGCTCGACACGATGAACGCCGAGCGGTTCGCGATCGACGGCTTCGAGGCCGACGACGTGATCGCGACGCTCGCGACGCAGGCCGAGGCGGCCGGCTTCGAGGTGCTGATCGTCACCGGCGACCGGGACTCCTTCCAGCTGATCAGCGACCACGTCACGGTGCTCTACCCGACCAAGGGCGTCTCGGAGCTGACCCGCTTCACCCCCGAGAAGGTCCAGGAGAAGTACGGACTGTCCCCGTCGCAGTACCCCGACTTCGCGGCCCTGCGCGGCGACCCGTCCGACAACCTGCCGGGCATTCCCGGAGTCGGTGAGAAGACCGCGGCGAAGTGGATCAACCAGTTCGGGTCGTTCGCGGAACTGGTGGAGCGGGTCGACGAGATCAAGGGCAAGGCCGGGCAGAACCTCCGCGACCACCTGGAGTCGGTGAAGACCAACCGCCGTCTCACCGAGCTGGAGCGGAACGTCGAGCTGCCCAGGACCGTGCAGGACCTGGAGCGCGCCCCGTACGACCGCAAGGCGCTCATGTTCTTCCTGGACACCCTGGAGATCAGGAACCCCAGCCTGCGCGAGCGGCTGATCGCCGTCGACCCCGGCACGGCCGAGGAGGAGGCACCGGCCCCCGCCGCGGGCGTCGAGCTGGACGGCACGGTCCTCGGGACCGGAGAGGTCGCCGGCTGGCTGGCCGAGCACGGCGACCAGCCGCTCGGCCTCGCGACCGTCGACGCCTGGGCGCTGGGCGCCGGCAGTGTCACCGAGATCGCGCTCGCCGCGGCGGGGGGTGCCGCCGCCTGGTTCGACCCGTCCGAGCTGGACGAGGCGGACGAGGAGGCCTTCGCCCGCTGGCTCGCCGACCCCGCCCGGCCGAAGGTCGTCCACAACGCCAAGGGGATCATGCGGGTCCTCCCCGAGCACGGCTGGACCATCGACGGCGTCACCATGGACACCGCGCTCGCCGCGTATCTGGTCAAGCCCGGCCGCCGGTCCTTCGCGCTCGACGCCCTGTCCCTCGAGTACCTCGGGAGGGAGCTCGCCCCGGCCGCCGCCGACGGACAGCTCGCCTTCGGTGCGGACGAGCAGGCCGAGGCCGACGCCCTGATGGCACAGGCCCGCGCGGTCCTCGACCTCGGCGACGCCTTCACGGGGAAGCTGGCCGAGGTCGGCGCCGTGGAACTGCTCCTCGACATGGAACTGCCCACCTCCGTCCTGCTCGCCCGGATGGAGCGCAGCGGCATCGCCGCCGACCGGGCCCACCTGGAGGCCATGGAGCAGCAGTTCGCGGGTGCCGTGCAGCAGGCCGTGAAGGAGGCGCACGCCTCCGTCGGCCACGAGTTCAACCTCGGGTCGCCCAAGCAGCTCCAGGAGGTGCTCTTCGGTGAGCTGGCCCTGCCGAAGACGAAGAAGACCAAGACCGGCTACACCACGGACGCGGACGCCCTGGCCTGGCTGGCGGCCCAGACCGAGCACGAGCTGCCGGTCATCATGCTGCGCCACCGCGAGCAGGCCAAGCTGCGGGTCACCGTGGAGGGCCTGATCAAGACGGTCGCGGCCGACGACCGGATCCACACCACCTTCAACCAGACCGTGGCGGCCACCGGTCGGCTGTCGTCCACCGACCCGAACCTCCAGAACATCCCCGTCCGCACCGACGAAGGTCGTGCGATCCGCCGCGGGTTCGTCGTCGGTGAGGGCTTCGAATCGCTGATGACGGCCGACTACAGCCAGATCGAGCTGCGCGTCATGGCCCATCTGTCCGAGGACGAAGGGCTCATCGAGGCGTTCGCGTCCGGAGAGGACCTGCACACCACGGTCGCCTCACAGGTGTTCGCCGTGGACAAGGCCCATGTCGACGCGGAGATGCGGCGCAAGATCAAGGCGATGTCGTACGGACTGGCGTACGGCCTGTCGGCTTTCGGTCTGTCCCAGCAGCTGAACATCGAACCGGCCGAGGCGCGCGGGCTGATGGACACGTACTTCGAGCGGTTCGGCGGCGTACGCGACTATCTGCGCCGGGTGGTCGACGAGGCGCGTGCCACCGGATACACCGAGACGATGTTCGGCCGGCGCCGTTATCTGCCCGACCTCAGCAGCGACAACCGGCAACGGCGCGAGATGGCCGAGCGGATGGCGCTCAACGCCCCGATCCAGGGCACCGCGGCGGACATCGTCAAGGTGGCCATGCTCAAGGTCGACCGTGCGCTGGCCGAGGCGGGGCTCGCCTCCCGGATGCTGCTCCAGGTCCACGACGAGATCGTGCTGGAGATCGCCCCGGGCGAGCGGGAGCAGGTCGAGGCGCTCGTCCGCCGGGAGATGGGTGCCGCGGTCGAACTCCGTGCCCCGCTCGACGTCTCGGTGGGCGTCGGCCCCGACTGGGAGTCCGCCGCGCACTGACCCGTGATGCGGCGGCGGCCGCGCACCGACGGTGAGGGCTCCCGTCCCTACGGACGGGAGCCCTTTCACACCCCGGCATGGAGGCCGGGGAGCGGGCGTCAGTGCACGGCGGCGCCGGGACGCCGTGGGGTCGTATCCGGGGTGCCCGGGCGCCGCGGTCGGCGCAGCCGGATGACCGTCGAGTGGATCACCAGTCCGAGCGCGAGTCCCGCGCCGCCGCCGAAGCAGGCCGACGGGATCAGGCCGAGCACGGTGTCGTCCCCGAAGAGCGCGTAATAGCGGAGGCATCGGTGCACCGCGCCCACCGTCACGCACACCGTCAGCAGCGCGCCCGCCCACAGCCGGCCCCGGGCCTCCAGTTCGGGTACGGACACCGGGGCGGCCGTCCCCGGCGGAGTCCGCCGCAGCGCGGAGACGGCGAACCAGACGATCACCGCGAGTGCGACCGCCGAACCGATGTACTGCGCGTACAGATAGAGGGGGAAGCCCGCGACCATCTCCCCCAGTACGGGGAACATGCGCATGCCCCATCGGTCGAAGTGCGTGAAGGCGTCCCACACCACATGCGTCGTGGAACCGATGACGGCCGATACGACGAACCGCCAGGCCAGCGACGCCACCCCGATGCCGTGCCACGGCCGCCCGCGCAGCAGAGCATGCACGCGACCCTGGTGACGCCGCGGCAGCAGCGCCACCAGCGGTTCGCGCAGCAGCAGCCACAGCGCGGCCAGCGCCGCCGTGACGAGCACATCGACCGTCACGATCCCTACGGGAGAGTGCGTGACATCGCCGAAGGGCATCGCAGCCGGCACCAGCGACGCGACGAAATAGGTCATGTCGGGTGCGAAGGAACCGGCAACGAGCGCCGAGGCGATCAGCGGCCCGCGGGCCGTCCCGTCCCTGCGGATGCCCGGAAGCACGGCTGCGGCATGACTGAGTGTGAACGGCATGATCCCCCTCGGGCCGTCGGCGACCGATGATGATCAGTATGCGTGAGCGGCTGAGTCCACCCCGGGGCCGCCCCTGTGACGTAATCGAGGTGCGGAAGAGGTGAAGAGGGGACAGGGTCCGGTGTCGTGGCCCATCGAGGTGCCGTAGGGTTCGCGAAGGGGACCGCGCGGGGAGCGCGAGCAGTCGGAAACAGGGGGAGGGACCACACGTATGACCGCGCAATTCGGGCGTCGGCTGCGTAAGGGGGCAACGAACACGGCTGTGGCGGCCGCGGCTGTCGCGGCGCTCGCCGCGTCGCAGGGGCCGGGCACGACCGCGGCCGCCGGCGACCCGCAGGGCTCGGACGCCGCACCGACGCCCGGAACCGCCGCCACGGGCAACTCGCCCTACCACACGGACCTTCCGCCGCTCGTCACTTCGGGCAAGCCCGGGAGCTCCGTCGGGCTCCCCGTCGGCGCGGGAGGCGCTCAGGCGGGCATCCCCGCCACCGTGCTCGCCGCGTACCAGCGTGCCGAGAGCACCGTGGCCGGCAGCGATCCCGCCTGCCACCTTCCCTGGCAACTGCTGGCCGGTATCGGCAAGGTCGAGTCCGGCCAGGCCCGCGGCGGCAAGGTCGACGCCAACGGCACCACGATCTCCCCGATCCTCGGCCCCGTCCTCAACGGCGTCGGCTTCGCGAACATTTCCGACACCGACAAGGGCGCGTTCGACGGCGACACCACTCACGACCGCGCGGTCGGCCCGATGCAGTTCATCCCGTCCACCTGGGCGACATGGGGCCAGGACGGCAACTACGACGGCCGCAGGGACCCCAACAACATCTACGACGCCGCGCTCGCCGCCGGCCGCTACCTGTGCGCGGGCAGCCGCGACCTGGCCGTGCAGGGAGACCTGGACAAGGCGATCCTGAGCTACAACCAGTCCCGCGAGTACCTGCAGACGGTGCTCTCCTGGTTCACCTTCTACAAGCAGGGCACCCACCAGGTGCCGGACGGCACCGGCTCGCTCCCGGTCAACCCCGGCCCGGGGACCACCACGCCGACGACCCCCGCCACGCCCACGCCGAGCACCCCCACGCCCACCCCGGTCGTGCCGGGCACGCCCACCCCGAACCCCAAGCCGACCCCGGTTCCGAAGCCCACGACGCCGAAGCCGGGCACCCCGACGCCTCCGAAGCCGACGAATCCGGCCCCCAAGCCCACCCCGGCCGCGGGCGTCAGCCGGATCACGAACGCTGGCACCGGAACGCTGACGGCCGCGGCCGGCGACGCGTTCGCCCAGCGAGTGTCCGTGCGCGCGGAGAGCACCACGGGCAAGCCGGTCGCCGAGGTCTCCGTGAAGTTCGAGATCGTGGGCGACACCGGCGCCCGGTTCACCGGCGGATACTCCAGCTTCATCGTGGCCACCGGCGCGGACGGCAAGGCGACCGCACCCGTCCTCCAGGCGGGCGACAAGCCCGGCACGTTCACGGTGCGCGCCACCGTCGTCGGCCACAAGCTGCCCGCCCTCGACTACACCGCCACCGTCACGGCCCGTCAGGCCGACGAGCTGGTCCGCGTCGGCGACAAGGAACTCGTCGCCGCGCCGGAGTCCGAGTTCGCGGAGTCCATCGAGGCCAAGGCGACGTACAAGGGTACGGCCGTCGGCGGTGTCCCCGTGACCGCCACGATGGTCACCGCCGCCGAGAACCCGGCCGTGAACGACAAGGGCCCCTACTTCAAGGATGCCGAGGGCAATTCGGTCCGCACCCTCACCGGGCTGAAGACCGACGCCGACGGTGTCCTGCGGCTCCCCAAGGTCTTCACCGACGGGGTGACCGGCACCTTCCTGCTCCGCCTCACCACCGCCGACGGCGTGACCCTCACCCTCGAGCTGAAGGTCGCCTGACGGCCCGTCCTTCCGGTCACCGCCCCCTCGCCGTACACCGGCCGGGGGGCGGTGCCACGTGTTCCCATCTCACGACGGCGTTGCTACGGTGCCCACCCGCCTGACGAACCATCAGACACGCCGGGAGGTCCGTATGCGCGCACTCTTCGCCGCCGTCGTCGGACTGACCCTGGCTCTGGTGCTCGTCCTCACCGTCACCGCGATCGGCGCACCTGAAGGCAGCACCTCGCCCAGACCGTTGCTCACCACCGTGCCGCCCGCCCCCGGACAGTAGGGCGCGGACGGGGAGGCGGAGACGGACAGGAGGAGGGAACGCACAGGAGGAGGAAACGGTCCATGCGTCGCACCACGAGCCTCTTACTCCTCGCCTTCGCGGCCTTCCTCGCCGCGCTCGGGCCGCTGCTGCACTGGTACGCCTTCCCCCGCCTCGCCAAGATCCCGGCCGGCCAGTACCAGGAGATGGTCATGGAGGCCAAGCCGGCCACCTTTCTCGACTACGGCACCATGAAGTCCCGCGAGGTCCCCCGGATCACCATCGTCCAGACCCTCAAGGGCAACGTCGAGGAATCCCGCCGCATCGAACGCGACGCCGGCCGGGACGTCGTCGTCTGGGACTCCCTCTCCCATGTCGTCGGCCCCGACGGCAAGATGGTCTCCGAGATCCCGGAGCGCTACATCTTCGACGCCCACACCCAGGCCCCCGTGCACGCCACCGGCGAAATGGTCGACGGCGACCCGGTCCGGCGCGAGGGTATCGAGTTCAAGTGGCCCTTCTTCACCGAGAAGCGCGACTACACGTACTTCGACGCCCAGACCCGCACGTCCGCGCCCATCCACTACAAGGGCACCCGCACCTTCCGGGGCCTGGAGGTCTACTACTTCGAGCAGACCATCCCCTGGACCAAGGTGAGAATGCCCAAGAAGATGCCCGTCGACGGCATCACGCCCGAACAGATCGAGAAGATGGGCATGGCCCGCTGGTACACCACCAAGCGGATGTTCTGGGTCGAACCGGTCACCGGGGCGCCGGTCAACGGCGAGGAGATCCATCGCGAGGAACTGCGCGGCGCACCCGGTCAGTTCGACGGCAGCGACCGGGTCACCGTCTTCTCCGGCCACGTCAGGATGCGCGCCGACTACGTCGACTTCACCGTCGGCCTGGTCTCCGCGAACCGTACGAAGGTCCTGATCCTGCACACCTACGCACCCCTGGCACTCCTCACCGCGGGCGCGGCGCTCCTGGCCCTCTCCCTCGCCCTGGAGGCCCGGGGCCGCCGCCCCGGCCCCGCCGCTACCCCTGCCTGAGCCGCGCGTTCGTGTGCCGGGTCGGCTCCGCCACCGCAGGGTCCTCGGGCCACGGGTGCTTCGGATAGCGGCCGCGCAACTCCGCCCGTACGGACCGGTAGCCGTCCTTCCAGAAGGACGCCAGGTCCGCCGTCACCGCGGCGGGCCGGCCGGCGGGCGACAGCAGATGCACCAGTACGGGCACACCCGCCAGCCGCGGGGTCTCGGCCAGGCCGAACATCTCCTGCAGCTTCACCGCCAGTACCGGCTGCTCACCGCTGTAGTCGACCCGTATCCGTGAGCCGCTCGGCACCTCGACCCGCTCCGGAGCCAGCTCCGCCAGCCGGGCAGCCTCGCCCGTCGCCCACGGCAGCAGCCGCTCCAGCGCCTGCCCCGCGTCGATCCGTGCCAGGTCAGCCCGCCGACGGGCCCGGGACAGCTCCGGCTCCAGCCACTCGCCCGCACGCTCCAGCAGAGCAGCATCGGACACCTCCGGCCAGGGTGCTCCCACGGCGCGGTGGAGGAAGCCGAGCCGCTGCCGCAGCGACTCCGCGTCCGGCGTCCAACGCAGCAGCCCCAGCCCCTCCCGGCGCAGCCCCTCCAGCAGCGCGTCGAGGACCGGGCCGGCGTCCGGATCCTTGAGCGGGCGAATCGTGAGCTCCACCGCGCCCAGCCGCTCCACGCTCCGGGCAACGACGTCGCCGTCCTCCCAGTGCACCTCCTCGCCGGCCGACAGCAGATGTCCGGCCGCAAGACGCGCCACGCCCTCGTCGACGACCGCCGCGAGCCGCACCCGGGCCGAGGCCGCGTTCGCAGGACGGTCGGCGACCGCCACCGCCAGCCACGACGCCGCCCGCAGCGCCGATCCTTCCCTGGTCTCGCCGCGCGTCCCCGACGCCAGCAGGAACACCCCCTCGCCCCGGCTCCGTGCCACCCGCTCGGGGAACGCGAGGGCGACGACCAGCCCGGCGGCAAGGTCGTCCGTCAGCCGGTCGGCTCGCTTGCCCGCCCTGCCCTCGACCCGGGCCCGTACGTCGCCCCCGGGACTCCCGTCATCCGCGGGGCCGGCCGGACGCGCTGCGGCCCGGTCCGGGGCGTCCCCGTCCGCGGCCCCCTCGGCCGGCGGGCGGTCCGCAGCCGTGAGCAGGCGCCGGACCTCCTGGCGCCAGCGGGCCGCGTACCCGTCACCGCCGCGGCGCGCCGCACGCCACGCCACGGCCAGGTCGTCGCCGTACTCCCGCGGCGGCTCCTCGGACAGCAGCGCGACGACCTCGGCGGCGCGGCGGGCACCGACCAGTTCGGTGCCGTCGAGGAGGGCACGGGACAGGCGGGGGTGGAGCCCGAGCCGGGCCATCCGGCTGCCGCGCCCGGTGACGCGGCCGGACGGCTCCACTGCGCCGATGGACGTGAGCACACCGCGCGCCGCTGCCATCGCGCCGGCCGGCGGCGAGTCCAGCAGCGCCAGACCGGAAGCCGTCGGGTCGCCCCAGCAGGCCGCCTGGAGGGCGAAGGCCGTGAGGTCGGCGACCTTGATCTCGGGGGAGGGGAAGCGGGGCAGCCGCCCGTCCTCGGCCTCGTCCCAGCAGCGGTACACCACCCCTGGTGCCTCACGGCCCGCGCGGCCCGCACGCTGCCGGGCCGCGGCCCGCGAGGCGCGGACCGTGGTGAGGGAGCCCAGCCCCCGGGCGTGGTCGGTACGCGGCTCCCGGGCGAGGCCGCAGTCGACGACGATCCGCACACCCGGCACGGTCAGGCTGGACTCGGCCACGGAGGTGGCCAGCACCACGCGACGGCCCCCGGACGAACCGGCCAGAACCGCGTCCTGAACGGCGGCCGGAGCCCGTCCGTGCACCTGGAGCACCTCGGCGTCCACGTTCGCGAGCAGGCCCGCGACCCGGGAGATCTCGCCGACGCCGGGCAGGAAGCACAGCACGTCGCCCTCGTGCTCCGCCAGGGCCCGCCGCACGGTCGCCGCGACATGGGCGAGCAGCACCGGATCCACCCGTATCCCGTGCGGCGGCCGCACCTGCCGCCCGGGAGGCGCCCACACCACCGACACCGGATGCGTCACCGCCTCCGCCTCGACGACCGGCGCCCCGCCGAGGAGCCGCACCCAGCCGGCCGCGTCCGTGGTGGCCGACGCGGCGACGAGCCGCAGCTCGGGGCGGAGCGCGGCGCGTACGTCGACGAGGAACGCGGCAGCCGTGTCCGCGTCCAGATGCCGTTCGTGGCACTCGTCGAGCACGACCACGTCGACGCGCGGCAGCTCCGGATCGCGCTGGAGACGTTGCAGCAGCACACCGGTGGTGACGACCTCCACCGTGGTACCCGGGCCGACGGTCCGCTCCCCGCGCACCGTGAAGCCGACTCTTCCGCCGGGCTTCTCGCCGAGCAGCCATGCCATCCGCCGGGCCGCGGCACGTGCCGCCATCCGCCGCGGCTCGGCGACGAGCACCCGGGCACCCCGCTCGGCGAGGACGAGCGGTACGAGGGTGGTCTTGCCCGTGCCCGGCGGAGCGCAGAGCACCGCCGCGCCGCGGTCCTCGAGCGCGGCGAGCAGCTCGGGAACGGCATGGCGTACGGGAAGTCGCTGGAGAGCGTCGGTGCGGATCACGCTCACAGTGTCGTACGTCCGTGCGCGGGGACGCGTCGTGTTGTCCACAGGGAGGGTGTGCTCATCGGATGATCAGGGTGCCGGGTGCCGGGTGCCGGGTGCTGCGGGCAACGGGTACGGGCGGTGCCGTGGCGGCGGGTACGGGCGGCGCGCTGTCGTGACCGGGAGGGGCGGCGCCGCCGGACAGCCGGGGCGTCGTGCGAGGCTCGCCCCGGCGGTCAGGGAGCGTCGCCATCGGCAGGCCGTCGGCAGTCCGTCACCGGGGCGGGTGCCAGTGGAGGCGGCGCGTGGAGCGGCGCGGGCCTCCACCGGCACCCGGCCGGTGTGCAGGACATCGCGGCCGAGAGCCGCTCGACGGCTTCGAGCCGGGCTCGCCGGAGGGTCAGACGGCGGACGGCCCGCGTGACCCGTCCGGTACCGCCCGGTCCCGCTCGCACACGAAGATCGCCGTTCCCGGGATCAGGCTGCCCCGCAGCGGCGACCATCCGCCCCACTCCGAGCCGTTCCAGGCGGGCCACTCCGGCTCGACCAGATCGATCAGCCGGAACCCGCCGGCCACCACCTCGCGGACCCGGTCACCGACGGTCCGGTGGTGCTCCACGTACACCGCGCGCCCCCGCTCGTCCTGCTCGACGTACGGGGTCCGGTCGAAGTAGGAGGCCGAGACCGAGAGGCCCTCGGGGCCGGGCTCGTCGGGGAAGGCCCAGCGGATCGGGTGGGTGACGGAGAAGACCCAGCGGCCGCCGGGCCGCAGCACCCGCCACACCTCGCGGTACACCTTCACGGGGTCGGCGACGAAGGGGATCGCGCCGTACGCCGAGCAGGCCAGGTCGAAGGAGCCGTCGCGGAACGGCAGCGCCCCGGCGTCCGCCTCGATCAGCGCCAGCCCCTCACCGCCGATCCGCAGGGCGTGCTGCAGCTGCCGGTGCGACAGGTCCAGGGCGACGGGGCGGGCTCCCTCGGAGGCCAGCCAGCGGCTGCACTGCGCTGCTCCCGCGCCGATCTCCAGGACGTCCAGTCCCTTCAGGGACCCGGCGGGCCCGAGGAGCCTGGCCTCCGCCTCGTCCAGCCCCTCGGGCCCCCAGACGAAGCGGTCGTCGCCCAGGAACCCCCCGTGGTCCTGCTGGTACTCGTCGGCGTTGCGGTCCCACCAGCCGCGACTCGCCCGGCTGCTCTCCGCGTCGTCCGCGTCACGGCGTGTGGCTTCCGGTTCAAGCTCTTGGTTCATCGTGCCCGTCGTCGTAGTCTGCGCGTGTCAATACTCGTCGCTTCCGAGTGGCGCTGCACGGCGCCGTGTTGGGCCGGATTGATGGCTTGTGCCCAAGGTGTGCGCCTTCGCGCATTGACCCTGTCCGGCTGCCCCCGTATGCTACAAGTTGCGCTGCGGGCCTGCGCGCCTCAGACGGAGCAGGCTGCGCTCGCATCTGTTGTATGTCCCCTCGGTTCTCGAGGCGCCTTTCCCTTCCGGGTCGGGTGCTTCCTTGGCTGTCCGGCTTCTGCAGCTGCGATACGGGCTCTCGGCGTAGCAGTGCTTACGACTTCAATGTCCGTACCGGAGCCCTTTCCCACATGACGAGCAGCACCGAGACCACCGCCACCACCCCGCAGGTTGCGGTCAACGACATCGGTAACGAGGAAGCCTTCCTCGCCGCGATCGACGAGACGATCAAGTACTTCAACGACGGCGACATCGTCGACGGCGTCATCGTGAAGGTCGACCGGGACGAGGTCCTGCTCGACATCGGTTACAAGACCGAAGGTGTCATCCCGAGCCGCGAGCTCTCGATCAAGCACGACGTCGACCCGAACGAGGTCGTGGCCGTCGGCGACGAGATCGAGGCCCTTGTCCTCCAGAAGGAGGACAAGGAAGGCCGCCTGATCCTCTCGAAGAAGCGCGCCCAGTACGAGCGTGCGTGGGGCACCATCGAGAAGATCAAGGAAGAGGACGGCATCGTCACCGGTACCGTCATCGAGGTCGTCAAGGGTGGTCTCATCCTCGACATCGGCCTCCGCGGCTTCCTCCCGGCCTCCCTGGTCGAGATGCGCCGTGTCCGCGACCTCCAGCCCTACGTGGGCAAGGAGCTCGAGGCGAAGATCATCGAGCTGGACAAGAACCGCAACAACGTGGTCCTGTCCCGCCGCGCCTGGCTCGAGCAGACCCAGTCCGAGGTCCGCCAGACGTTCCTCACCACCCTGCAGAAGGGTCAGGTCCGCTCCGGCGTCGTGTCCTCGATCGTCAACTTCGGTGCCTTCGTGGACCTGGGTGGCGTCGACGGTCTGGTCCACGTCTCCGAGCTGTCCTGGAAGCACATCGACCACCCGTCCGAGGTCGTCGAGGTCGGCCAGGAGGTCACCGTCGAGGTTCTCGACGTCGACATGGACCGCGAGCGTGTCTCCCTGTCGCTGAAGGCGACGCAGGAGGACCCGTGGCAGCAGTTCGCCCGGACGCACCAGATCGGCCAGGTCGTCCCCGGCAAGGTCACCAAGCTGGTTCCGTTCGGTGCGTTCGTCCGCGTGGACGAGGGCATCGAGGGTCTGGTCCACATCTCCGAGCTGGCCGAGCGCCACGTCGAGATCCCGGAGCAGGTCGTCCAGGTCAACGACGAGATCTTCGTCAAGGTCATCGACATCGACCTCGAGCGTCGTCGCATCAGCCTCTCGCTGAAGCAGGCCAACGAGTCCTTCGGTGCCGACCCGGCCTCCGTCGAGTTCGACCCGACCCTGTACGGCATGGCCGCGTCCTACGACGACCAGGGCAACTACATCTACCCCGAGGGCTTCGACCCGGAGACCAACGACTGGCTGCCGGGCTTCGAGAAGCAGCGCGAGGAGTGGGAGCGCCAGTACGCCGAGGCGCAGCAGCGCTTCGAGCAGCACCAGGCGCAGGTCATCAAGTCCCGCGAGGCGGACGCCCAGGCCGCTGCCGAGGGTGGCGAGGCCGCCGCTCCGGCCGCGACCGGCGGTTCGTACTCCTCGGAGTCCGCGGACAACTCCGGCGCCCTGGCGTCGGACGAGGCCCTGGCTGCCCTGCGCGAGAAGCTGGCGGGCGGCCAGAGCTGAGGCTCCGACTCCCCGCACGGCTGACTGCAGCCGAGTGAGGCCCGCTCCCCTTCGGGGGAGCGGGCCTCCCGCATGTTCCGGGCCCGTATCCCCGCCGTACGGACGCCCCGTGCAGGCAGGGGCGGCCCTCCCCGGCCATGCGGAGCCGACGCGGCGCGTGTACAAGGCTCGCAGCAATGTCCCGCCGCAGGGAATGACCACGCTCCGTGCCGCGTTGCCATGGGGGACAGAGGAGGGGCAGAAGCCGTGGTTGATCCGCAGGATTTGTACGAATGGGACCCGAAGGGTCTCGCCGTCGTCGACATGGCGCTCGCGCAGGAATCGGCCGGGCTGGTCATGCTCTACCACTTCGACGGATACATCGACGCGGGCGAGACGGGCGAGCAGATCGTCGACAAACTGCTCGACACCCTTCCCCACCAGGTCGTGGCCGGCTTCGACCACGACCGGCTGGTCGACTACCGGGCCCGCCGCCCGCTGCTCACGTTCCGCCGCGACCGCTGGTCGGGCTACGAGACGCCGGCCATCGAGCTCCACCTGGTGCAGGACGCCACAGGCGCCCCGTTCCTGCTGCTCTCCGGCCCCGAGCCGGACGTCGAGTGGGAACGCTTCGCCGCCGCCGTCCGCCGGATCGTCGAGCGGCTCGGGGTGAGGCTCTCGGTCAACTTCCACGGCATCCCCATGGGCGTACCGCACACCCGGCCCGTCGGTCTCACACCGCACGGCAACCGCACCGACCTGATGCCGGGCCACCGCAGTCCGTTCGACGAGGCACAGGTTCCCGGGAGCGCCGAGTCGCTCCTCGAGTACCGGCTCCAGGAGTGGGGCCATGACGTCCTCGGAGTCGCGGCGCACGTCCCGCACTATGTAGCCCGCTCCGCCTACCCCGACGCGGCGCTCACCGTGGTGGAGGCGATCACGGCTGCCACCGGTCTCGTCCTCCCCGGAATCGCCCACGCGCTGCGCACCGACGCGCAGCGCACCCAGACCGAGATCGAGCGCCAGGTCCGTCAGGGCGACGAGGAGCTCGTCGCGCTCGTCCAGGGCCTTGAGCACCAGTACGACGCGATCGCCGGCGCCGAGACCCGCGGGAACCTGGTCGCCGAACCGATCGACCTGCCCTCGGCCGAGGAGATCGGCCGCCAGTTCGAGCGGTTCCTCGCCGAACGGGAGGGCGACGGATAGTCCGGGGCGCCGCAGGCGTAGGCTGCGGCGCATGCTGTCTGTGGGCCTGACCGGTGGAATCGGAGCCGGCAAGAGCGAAGTCTCCCGGCTCCTCGCCTCGTACGGCGCGGTGATCGTGGACGCCGACCGGATCGCCCGGGAAGTCGTGGAACCCGGAACGCCCGGCCTCGCCGCCGTCGTGGAGGCCTTCGGTCCCGACATCCTCACCGCCGAGGGCACACTGGACCGGCCCCGGCTGGGATCCATCGTCTTCGCCGACCCGGAGCGGCTGGCCACGCTCAACGCGATCGTCCACCCGCTCGTCGGCGCCCGCTCCGCCGAACTGCAGCGGGCCGCGGCACCCGACGCGGTCGTCGTCCACGACGTTCCGCTGCTCACCGAGAATGGCCTCGCGCCCCTCTACGACCTGGTCGTCGTCGTCGACGCCGCACCCGCCACCCAGCTCGACCGGCTCGTCCGGCTCCGTGGGATGAACGAGGAGGAGGCCCGCTCCCGGATGGCCGCCCAGGCGACAAGGGAACAGCGGCTCGCCGTCGCCGACGTCGTCATCCACAACGACGGACCCCTCGGGACACTCGAGGCTCAAGTCCGCGAAGTCTGGGCAGACCTCAAGGAGCGGGCGGAAGCCGGCCGGGCCCACCACCCCGGAGCGGACCAGGAATAGCGCTGATCCGGGCAGAGTTGTAGGCGTGGTGTGCGCCCGGTGCGAGCCGTACGCGATCGCGGACTGCCGGATGGGGAGCGAAGCGGAGAGGGGAACGAAGACCGTGGCCGAGAGCACCCCCGAGAACCACGTCATCGACTACCGCGCGGCCGAGCACCTGCTGGCGGCCCGTGACCCGCGCGGTGCGGTCAAGCTGCTCGACTCGGTCATCGCCGCGCACCCCGAGAACACCGCCGCCCGGCTGCTCCGGGCCCGCGCCTTCTTCGCAGCCGCCCAGCTCCGCTCGGCGGAACTGGAGTTCCAGCTCGTCCTGGAACGCGAGCCGGACAATGCCTTCGCACACTTCGCACTGGCCCGCACTTACGAGCGGGCCAACCGGCCCGCCCAGGCGAAGCGCCATTTCCGGCTCGCGGCGGCCCTCGACCCGCAGCCGGAGTACATCCGCGCCGCGCAGTTCGACGCGGAGGGCTGACTACGCCGGGACTGGGCCTCATCCCTACGGAGGGGTGGACACGGAGGGGCGGATACAGAGGGGCCGGACTTCGCCCGACGCGGGGCCTGTCCTCATCCGACTCGGGGTTAAGGGGCAGGCGACTCGGTGCCGGACCTCGCCCGACGCGGGGCCGCACCTCATGCCCCCTGGTGCCGGACCTCGCCCGGGCACCCGCACCGAGGCCAGACCTCATCCGACCCGGCCCGGAACCTCACTCCTGCGAGTGATCCCCGCAGGTTTCGCCCCCAACGGGTGATCCGTCGACGACCGCCCCCGCCCGGGTGACACCGGTGTGGGCCGCCCCGACGATGCCCTTACCTTCCGGCCATGCCACGACCGGAACCGGGGACCCTCCTCGCGTCGACCCTGCTCCACCCGCTGCCACCGCAACCGTCGCCCACCCCCGCCTGGCTCTGCCGCGCCATCGGCATCGTCATGCTGCTCCTCGCGCTGGCCTGCTCCGTCGTGTCGGTCCATCAGGCCGCCCACGCGGCCGGCTACGCGGGGACGGGGGGTTCGTTCGTCGTGCGTCACTGCCGGCCGACGGGCGAACGGGGTCTGCTCGGCCGCGGCCGGCCCCTCTGCACCGGGGTGTTCCGCGGCGCCGACGGATCACGGGACGCCGGGGCGTCCCTGAGGACCTGGGCGGACAAGGGCGCGAGCGTCCCGGCGCGGCGCAGCGGTCACCGGTTTCTCGCCACGGGCTTCGGCGAGGTCTGGCGCTGGCACACGCTGTTCTCCCTGGGCTGGATTCCCGCGGGCATCGGAACGATCATGCTGGTCGCCGGCCCGCGGCCGCCCTTCCGACGGGTCGGAGAGCCTGCTCCCGCCACCGTGCGGGTGGTTCTCCTGGGCGGGATGCTCGTCCTCGCCGGTGTGCCGGCGACGGTGCTCTCGCTGTGTATGACGGTGGTCTTCTGATCATCGGCGAGTCACCGGATCGGATGATCCCCGCAAAGGGGTCACGAGTCGGTGCATCACCCAGCGTTCCAGGTCCATGACCCTGCGTTGCTAGCATGCGCGCGTCCTCGTCATCGTCGCACCGCAAGGGAGCGTGCCGGTATGAGTCTCCGTGTCACCTGGGCCGATCTCGACGGCTACGCGCGGCTGCTGGCCAGAGCCGCGGAGGACGCGCAGACGGCGCGGGGTTACGTGGCCGCGCACGCCGTCGTCGGGGCCGGGGGCCAGGGCTTGATCGCCGGGCTCCTCGACGTCCATCCGCAGCTGCTCGAAGGAGTCGGCGGCACCCTGCGCAGGCTCAACGAGATCCTCGCCGAGTCGCAGAGGGAAATGGGTCTCTCGGCGAACTACTACCGGCAGACCGATCACGAGGTGGCCGCCCGCGTCGACGCGGTCTGCCCGCCGGTCGGCCGGTGACCGCCCACGCGCGGTTCGCCGACGTCGCCCGCACCACGGAACACCTCAAGACCCCCGCCCCTCCCGAAGAGTTCACCTCGCCCCTGGACATCCTGAACGAGGCCGGGGACCTGATCAGCCCGAGTGCCTGGACGGTCGTCGCCCTCGACAGCGCTCTCGGCTTCAATCCCCTCGAGCGGGCCGTCCAGGACTTCGCCGGGGACTGGAAGGGCGTCGCCGCCTGCGCACAGGTGTGGGGCAATCTCGCGCGGCTGTGCGACGGGATCGCCGAGAACGTGGCCGCCGGCAACCGCACCGTCGACGGCACATGGGACGGGAACGCCGCCGACGCCGCCCGCCTGTACTTCGAGACGCTCCGCGGCAGGCTCGACGGCATCCGTGAATCCCTGGAGACCATGGACAGGGAGTACCGGATCGCCGCCCACGGCGCCTGGACCACAGCCGAGGGCGTGGGCCAGCTGCTGACGGCCATCGGTGACGCCGCCGTGTTCGCGGGGATCGCCATGGTGGCCTCGTGGGCCCTCTCGGCCTCCGGGGCTCCGGTCGCCGTCGTCGGATACGGGATCGCGGCCATCGAGGTCCTCCGGATCGTCGACCTGTGGCGTGACGCGACCCAGCTCATCGCGGGCCTGCAGACCGTCGTCAACCTCGCCTACGGCGAGCTCAGCCGCGCCGCCGCCATGGTCGCCGCACACCTCGACTCCTTCCCGCTGCCCCGCGAGGGCTATGACAACCCCGTCGTCTGAGAACCGGAGGCGCACCGTGCCCGAAGTCGGACCCGAAGAGTTCGAGACCCCGCACCGCGACCCCGTCCGGGCCCGGCTGATGCACGAGTCGCTGCGCGTCCTCGCCGGCGGCGGAGCGGGCGGCGCCCTGCAGGAAATGGCCCGCGAGGTGCTCGCCGGGCGGCTGGGTCTGCGTGACGCGCTCCGCGAACCGCGCTACGTGGAGGCGCTGGGAGAGCGGGTACGGGACGCGGCCGAGGCGTGGCGGCGGCTCCCCGCCGCAGAACGGGCACGGCAGACCGACCGGGGCCGACGGCTGCTCGACGGCTCCTGACGGCCACAAGCCCTACCGCCGCCCGCTGCCTCCCCGGTCCGGCTCGTACGGAGGGATGTCCCGGCCCGGTTGGTAGTGCGGACCCTGTCGGATGTGCCGGACGATCATGATGAGGTCGACGGCGACGATCACCGCCAGGACACCGCACGCCGCGGCCCACCCGGGCCGCCCTGCCAGGGTGAAGACGACGGTCCCGCCCACTGTCCAGACCAGACCCCAGATGCTCAGCCCCAGCCGCATGCGCAGGGGGCTGCGCGCGGTGACGGGCTCATTGCCGCTGCGCATTGCCATCGCCTCTCACGTCCCACCCGGCTTGTACCCGTGTGCGACCCCGACGACTCGGCCGTCGGGATGGAGACTCCGCGTGAGCGACGTGTTCCGGGAGACGCGCACATGGGGCGGCGAACACCCCGGGTGAGGCATGCCCGGGGTCGGCTGCGGCCGGGGGCCGACCGCGCTGCCGCTGCAGCCGGGCGGGAGCGCGCAGTATGCGAAGGCGGCCTCAGTGCACGAAGCTGTAGCTCCGCCAGGGGCCCGCCCCCGGTGCGGCGTTGTTCTGCAGCGTGGTGGCGATGTAGATCGGGTTCTCGCCCTGGCAATTACGGGTCCGGTACAGCCACATGTCCACCAGCGTGTTGTTCACGACGACGTTGGCGCCCGTCGGGGAGAGGCGGTGGCAACCGGTCACCAGCGGATTGCTCACCGTGACGGTACGGTCGCCTCTGGTGTGATAGGTCACCGTCCCCACCGCGGTCCGGCCGAGGGAGGAACACCCCGAGGCGCCGAGGGTCAGGAGGACGGCTCCGGCGGCGATGCCGAGGCGCCGGTTGGCAGGCACGGTCATGGCGGTCCCCGTCTGTGGGCAGCGGCTGACAACGGCCGTGTGCTGCGCACGTCCGGCCGTCAGTGATCAATCTGCACCGCCGGCAGGGGTTCGGCACCTCCGGTACGGCCGGAAGGGCGACGAGCGGGCCGCGGGGGGACCGACGGCGTGCGTCCGCGTGCACGGGCGCGTGTCACCGAGGGGTGTGTCCGGGCGGCGGCGGGTCACCGTGGGCGGCTGCTCAGAGCCCCTCCGCCCACCGGATGAGCGTGTCGAAGTCCTCCTCCCGGAGGCCGTGTCGTGGACTGATCCGCATCAGCAGCGCCGGGCCGTCGTGATGGACGGCCACATGCCCGCTGTCCAGATCGGTGATCATGTCGTCGACCCAGGCGAAGGGACGTCCGGCCGCCCACCGCACCACCGTCCGCGTCTTCCAGTACAGGCCGTCCGGGTCCTTCGCGAAGAGCTCCGGCCACTCGACCACCGGCAGGCCGGACGGCAGACCGATGGCCGGACCGATCATCTCGTTCGCCTCGTGCATCCAGGTGGTGGCCCACGCGAGCCGGAACGGCAGCCCGGTCAGCCGTGGCCCGTGAGCCGGATTCAGCACCACGCGCAGCCCCCGCCGCTGCCGTCGGGAGCCCGGCGTCTGACGGGACGACCAATAGGAGGGGTGCAGGCGGTGCGCCCGGTAGCCGCGCAGACGTGCGAACCGCAGGGAGAAGGGATTGAGCGGTCCGTCGACGTCGAGCAGCAGCAGCGGAAGGTCCGTCATGGACGGTCACTACCCGTTCGGTGCCCCGTCCGACCATCCGGGGCCGCGCCACCGTGCCACTACGGCCTCGATCGCGGGCCTCACCTGGGTACGGGCCTGACGCCGGGAGACGCCCGCCATCAGCAGTGTGTCGTAGGGGGTGTCCACATGGCGTACGGACGCGATGACCGCGGCCGTCACCGCGGTCTCGTCGAGGGCGCGGCCCGCCGCGGTGCGGCCCACGCGGCCGCTGCCGCGCAGCGACGCGTGCGCGGCGACCTCCCGTGCCCGTTCCTCGGGACAGTCGGGGAACAGCCGCAGGATCTCCGCCGTGAGTGCCGCGGTGAACCGGGTGTCCTGGGCGCGGCGCCGGGCGGCGTCCCGGGTCCGGCGCAGTGCCCGGGCCTCGGCGTCGGCCAGGCACAGCCGCTCGGCGTGGGCGAGCGCGGGCGCCTCGACGTAGATGCCCTGCCGTTCGTAGCGCCCGTGACGACGGTTGAACCGGATGACGACGGCCGCGAGCGAACTTCCCTCGCGCGCCCGGCGGGTGAGGGCGTGGTCGCCGCGCGGCAGGAACACCAGATGACCGAGGTCGGCGCAGTCAAGACAGTGCGGGGCGTCGTCGGTGATCACCAGACGCCGCAGCGGCCCGCGGTGGCATGCGGCGCAGCGGTGCCGTCTGCGCGGCTCGATCACCAGGAGGGCTCCGGCGCCGGATTCCCGTACGGCTTCGGCATGCGGAGGATTCGTCGGCATCCGTCCCTCCCTTCCCACCGTCACAGTAGGACAGTCGGCCTCCCTGCGGGAGGCACCCAGGCGCGCGGTTAGCGTGGGCGTGTTCGTCCCAACGGGCTGGAACAGCCCGGACGTTCACAACTCAGGAAGGGGTTTCGCATGGGGTTCCACGGACCGGCCGGGCGGTCGGGACCGGAGTGGATACGCAAGGGCATGGTCGTGGCGGGCTGTGTCGCGGCACTGGGCCTGGTGCCCTCCGCGGCCCTCGCCACGCCCGGCAGCGGTGTCTCGGGAACGGTCCTCGCCACGGGGACCTCCGACGGAACGCTCGCCGTGAAGGCGAAAGGCCGCACCGACGTCGTCGTCCGCACCATCACCATCCAGCCCGGCGGTTCCACCGGCTGGCACCACCACCCCGGGCAGGTCATCGCCGTCGTGCAGCAGGGCACGCTGACCCGCACCCTCGGCGACTGCTCCGTCGAAGTGACGCCCGCGGGCACGTCGTTCACCGAGTCCGCGGGGCGGCGGCACAGCCACATCGGACGCAACCTGGGCACCGAGCCCCTGGTCCTCTACGCGACGTATCTGCTGCCCGCGGGCAGCCCGCTCTCCGTGGACGTCGAGGCCCCCGACTGCGGGGACGAGTAGGAGCGCGCCTCGGTCAGCCCTCCACCGACACCAGGACGATCGCAGGGCTCCCGGACCGGTCCGCGCCGTCCGACGGACGGACGACGTACACGGTGCGGGTGCGTCCGTCCCCGATGGGCTCGGTGAACGCCTCGTCGGCGCGGGCGGGCCGTATGCCCTCCGGGAGCAGCTCGCCCGGGCCGACCGGGAGCGGCACGTCCGTCCGCGCCGGAGCCTTGATGTCGTAGGTCCGCAGGAAGTCCTCGACACTGCTGTCCCGGCTGCCGGTGACCGTGTAGCTCAGCCGGGCGCCCACGATCTCCCCCTCCGGGGAACGGTCGACGTGCACCCGGGAGGGTACGTAGAACCGGGCCGTGCCGGGGTGTTGGGCGTGGTGGAGACCGGCGAAACGCTGGACCGGGTCCGTCTCGGCCGGGAGCATCCAGCCGGCGAACAGCGCGAAGAGCAACGCCGCCGCGGCGAAGCCCGCACACACGACGACCAACGCCGTGCGGAGCAGGGCGCGGCCGGTTCGTCCGCCGACGCCGGTCGCGCGGTGAGGGGTTGTGCGCTGCGCCGTACCAGTCCTGCCGTCCGCATCCCGTGCCGTCGGCAGTCGTCCGGCCGGTACGGGTGCCGCCATGAACCCGGCGTCCTCCGGCTCATGGGCAACACCACGCTCCTTCCCCGGTGTTGCCGGAGCCGGCTTCCCCGGGTGTTTCCCGATGCGACGCACACCCCACCTCCGCACCCATCGTGCCACGCGCCGGATCGGGTCCGCCGTACCTGCGTGTGCTCCGGTCCGGGGCCGTAGCGTGTTCGCGCGGGGCGGAGTGGTGAAGAAGGCGTCGTGCCGACGGTACGGGTGCCCCCGCCGCTGCGCGCCACACGAATCGGGATGCCCGGTACCGGTCGTCGATGGCAAGGTCGACCCATGGACCTGTCGGACGCCCGGCCCGAGCCCGTGAGGCACCTGCACCGCTTCGACACCGCGGTCGAGCGCCGCGGGCTGCTCGGCGCGGTCCGCGTACCCCTGGCGGCGGGCCCGGAACCCCGGGCGTGGCGCGGAGACTGTCCAGGGCCTCTCGGCGTACGCACGATCGCCCTCGCGGATCGGGGACCTGCACCCCTGCCGCCGATCGCTCCCGAAAGGGGCCGTGGGCCGATGCCTGTGGGGACGGCCTTCTCCGTGCAGACGTCCGCCGGGACCGCAGCCGCCGGAAGGGCTTCCGTCGGGAGCGCGGTGACCCGTACGAGCGCTGCCAGGCCCGCCCCCGAGCCCCCCGTACGCCGCCAGGACATGCCACGTCGACGGGACGGACGGCGATGACGGACGGCACCCGCCTCGAACCGATCACCTGGGAGCGGCTGACCGGCGCCCTGGCCGAGCACACCGCCGCCCTCACCCCGCAGGGCGGCGGACCCTGGCTGCGCGTCGGCATCGACGGCGCGCCCGCCGCCCGTACCGGGATGCACGCCGAAGCGCTCGCGGAGGCCCTGCGGGTGCGCGGACGCGCGGTCCTCGTGGTCGGCACGGCCGGATTCCTCCGGCCCGCATCGCTGCGCTTCGAATACGGGCGGGAGGACCCCGAGACGTACTTCAGCGGCTGGTTCGACACCGGCGCGCTGTGGCGGGAGGTCTTCGAACCCCTCGCCGAGGGCGGCACCGGGCGCGTCCTGCCCGACCTCTGGGACCCCGTCACCGACCGGGCCACCCGTAGCGCCCCCGTCGCCCTGGCCGAGGGCGGCGTCCTGGTCCTCCACGGCCCGCTGCTCCTAGGCCACTGGTTCCCGTTCGACCTCGCGGTGCACCTGCGTCTCTCGCCCGCGGCCCTGCGGCGCCGCACCCCGCACCGGGACCAGTGGACGCTGCCCGCCTTCGAACGGTACGAGTACGAAGTGGATCCCGGTGGCACCGCCGACGCCCTGGTGCACGCCGACGACCCGCACCGCCCGGCATGGAGCGGAATCCGCTAGAAGGGGTCCGGTGGACCGGGGTCGGACAAGCCCCGGCCGTCCGGTGCCGTGGATGGCACGGCGGAGGACGGGGGTCCCCGCCGAAGGCAGGGGGGCGAGGTCCATGCGGAGCATCGGCGGCCGGCGACTGGCGGCCGGCGACAACGTGCCGCAAGCCGCGGTACCGGGCGGGCCGGGCCCGGCCGTGATCCACCGGACTCCCCCTGGGGGCGCAGACGGGCCCGTCCCCGTCCGTGGCCCGTCCGGCGGCGCGCGGGCAGCGCCACGTAGCCTGGGGACATGATCACCACCCTGGCCGTCGAGAACTACCGGTCCCTGCGGCGGCTCGTGGTCCCCCTCGGCCGGCTGAACGTCGTGACCGGCGCCAACGGCACCGGGAAGTCCAGCCTCTACCGCGCGCTGCGCCTGCTCGCGGACGCCGCGCGCGGCGGCGCCGTCGCCGCGCTCGCCCGCGAGGGCGGTCTGCCCTCCACCCTCTGGGCCGGCCCCGAGATCACCGGCCGCGCCGTCCGTGAGGGCATCCACCCCGTGCAGGGGACCGTTCGCTCGGCTCCGGTCGGACTCCGACTCGGTTTCGCGGGGGACGAGTTCGGCTACGCCGTGGACTTCGGGCATCCCACGCCCACCGGCTCGAAGTTCAACCTCGACCCGGAGATCAAACGCGAGAGCGTCTGGAGCGGGCCTGTCCTGCGCCCCGCCGCCGTGCTGTCGGAACGTTCCGGCCCCGCCGTCCGCGTCCGCGACGCCTCCGGCACCTGGCACCGGACCCACGGCGCCATCCGCCCGTACGACAGCATGCTCGGAGAGATGGCCGACCCCCGGCACGCACCCGACCTCCTGGCCGTCCGCGAGCACATCAGGTCCTGGCGGTTCTACGACCATGTGCGCACCGACGCACAGGCCCCGGCACGTTCGGCGCAGATCGGCACCCGCACCCCGGTCCTCGCCTCCGACGGCGCGGATCTCGCCGCGGCCCTCCAGACGATCCGGGAGACCGGCGACCACGAGGCCCTCGACCACGCGGTGGATGCCGCCTTCCCCGGCAGCCGGGTGGAGATCGCCGACCGTGGCGGCCGGTTCGAGCTCACGCTCCGGCAGCACGGACTGCTGCGGCCGCTCGGGGCAGCCGAACTGTCCGACGGCACCCTCCGCTACCTGCTGTGGACGGCGGCGCTGCTCACGCCCCGCCCTCCCGGGCTTCTCGTCCTCAACGAGCCGGAGACCAGCCTGCACCCCGACCTGCTGGATCCTCTCGCCGAACTGATCCTCACCGCGAGCGCCGAGACCCAGATCGTGGTCGTCACCCACGCCCGGCCCCTGGCGGGCGCCCTCGCGAAGGGCGCCGACCGCACCCGCACCGACCTGCGCACCATCGAACTGGTCAAGGATTTCGGAGC
Organism: Streptomyces sp. NPDC030222; assembly: GCF_055573115.1. NCBI lineage: Bacteria > Bacillati > Actinomycetota > Actinomycetes > Kitasatosporales > Streptomycetaceae > Streptomyces > Streptomyces sp. NPDC030222. The sequence continues at coordinate 146,413 of NZ_JBVICA010000006.1, read as the reverse complement.
CACCGTAGTGGAGGGTCAGGGCACCCTCGACGAACCGCTCTGGTACTGGCCTAAGCGCTAGGGGGAGGCACCCCGGGACACGGGGTCCAGGCGCGCCGCCCGTCCTGGCCGGGCGCCGTCGCCGCTGCCGCCGCCGGGCCGGGCCGTCAGCCCCGGCCCGGCGGCGGCACGCCCTGACGGGCTCCCGGGCGGCGGCCGTCGCGGACCACCCGGTGGCCGTCACCGTCCTGAGGGTTCGCTCCGTCGTCACCCGGGAAGTTCGGCCCGTCGTCACCCGGAGGGCTCGGTCCGTCGGCGTCCGGAGGGCGTGCACCCGGAACGGCCACCGCCCGCGCGCCGGCCCGGCACCCCGCCTCCGCCGCAGTGGCGGGATCGGCGCCCGCGAGCCGGGCGGCGAGGAAGGCCCCGGTGAACGCGTCTCCGGCCCCCGTGGAGTCCAGGGCGTGCGCCGCCTGTCCGGGCACCCTCGCCGTCACGGCACCGCCCTCGGCGACCACCGCCCCGGAGGCGCCCAGCGTCACGGCGACCAGGGGGAAACGGCGGCTCAGCACGCCCGCCGCCGCAACGGGTTCCGCAAGGCCCGTGAGCAGGCAGGCCTCCTCGGCGTTGGGCAGGAGCACGGCCGCGCCGTCGGCGGCTGCGAGGAAGGCCGCCACACCGAGATCGCGGACGAATCCGGCCGAGGCCGGATCGATGCTCACCGGCAACCCGGCCGCGCGGGCGGACTGCATCACCCGGAGGACCAGTGCCCGGCTCGGGGCGGCGAAGAAGAGATAACCGGAGAGGTGCACCTGCCCGGCCCCGTCGAGGAGTTCGGGCATCCAGTCGTCGGGGGACAGCCGCAGCGCGGCGCCGCTGTCGGTCAGGAACGTCCGCTCCGCGCTGGTCGCGTCGACCAGCGCGACCACGGTCGCGGTCGGCGCCTCCTCGTCGACGACGAGGTACGGGCGTACGCCGGCGTGCCGCAGGTGCCGCTCGTGCCACCCCGACCACTCGTCGCCGACCCTGGCCAGCAGCCGTACGTCGGCACAGCCCGAAGCGGCCGCCCAGCACGCCACGTTGGCGCCCGCGCCCCCGGGGAGGGTCCTGATCCGGGCCGCGGTGTCCGTGCCCACGGCGAGGGGCGTCCGGTGCCGAGCCACCACGTCGGTGACCACGTCACCGACGACGAGCAGAGCAGGGGAGCCGCCGCCGTCCGTGCGCCCCGTCGTCGTCACGCGGTCGTCGCCCACGCCACCGCGATCTCCGCGGCCAGCCGGACGTTTCCGCGTACGGCCGCCACATTGGCCTCCAGGGACGCGCCGTCGGTGAAGCGGACCAGGTAGTCCAGCAGGAACGGTGTCACGGCCTGCCCGACGATGCCCCGCTCATGGCACTCGTCGAGTGCCGCGGCGAGCACCCGGTCGTGCGTCTCCGGATCGAGCTGTTCCGCCTCCGGTACGGGGTTCGCGACGACCAGCGCCGCGTCGGGGCCGCCGAGCACGTCCTGCGCGCGCAGCACGGCGGCCACTTCCCCGGGCGTACGGAGCGTCCAGTCGACCGGCTGGCCCGAGCTCGACAGGTAGAAGCCGGGGAACCGGTCGGTGCCGTAGCCGACGACGCCCACTCCGAGCGTCTCCAGCCGCTGGAGGGTCGCCGGGACGTCGAGGATCGACTTCACGCCGGCGCACACGACGGCGATCCTGGTGCGGGCGAGCAGCCGCAGGTCCGCGGACTCGTCCTGGCTCTGGGACCACTCGCGGTGCACGCCGCCGAGTCCGCCCGTGGCGAAGACCCGGATGCCGGCCCGGGCCGCCAGGAACGCGGTCGCGGACACCGTGGTCGCGCCCGTCGTCCCGGAGGCCATGGCGGGCGCGAGGTCGCGGTGCCCCAGCTTGCGCACGGAGTCGTCCCCGGCGATCCGCTCCAACTGCTCCTTGTCCAGCCCCACGTGGGGCCGGCCGTCGAGGACGGCGATGGTGGCGGGCACGGCGCCCGCGGTCCGGACCATGCCCTCCAGCTCCTCGGCGACGTGCAGGTTGCGAGGGCGCGGCAGACCGTGCGCGATGATCGTCGATTCCAGGGCGACGACGGGCCGGTGGCCGGCCAGCGCGTCCCGGACTTCCTCGGACAGGTGCAAAGTGGTGTCGTCGGGCATGTCCACATCCCTGGCACGCGCCGCATCCGCGCAAACGTCCCGCAGCCCGTCGGCTCGTGGGACCCGGGCGTTTCCTCGGGTCCCTGGTGGCGCATCGTCCTCGGTCGGCTGCTGAGTCCCCGGCAGCTCCTGAGTCCCCGGCGGCTCGTGAGTCCCAGTGGACTCTGAAGGCATGGCGGCCCGTGAGCCGGGGAGTGTGTGGCGTGACGCCCCGGCTCGTGAGTCCTGGGCGGTCTTGTGTGCCCCCGGGCCCGTGAGTCCCATGTCCGGCGGCTCGTCAGTCCCGGGTCGTGGCGGTTCGTGGGTCCTGGCCGGTTCTGTCAGGTCCTCGGTACGTGGTCCGGGGCGGCTCGTCAGGCACCGGCCCGCGAGTCCTGGTCATCAGCTCGAGCCCTCGGCTCGTGAATCCTCGGCTCGGCTCGGCCCTGGCCGACCACGGCTCCCGGGCTCGGCCACCGGCCCCCGGCGCCCCGCGCCCAGACGTCTTCCGCGAGTCCGCCGGTGCCGTGCGCGGCACCCTGTCGAGGATCCGCGGCGCGGGCTCGGCTTCCCGTCGGGGGCGGGAGCCGGATCCGGTCGTTACGGTCGGGGTATGACTTCGAACGATCACCCGCCCGCATCCTTCGCCGTGCACGTCCCCGACGCCGAGCTGGAGCCGGAGCCGCTCGACCCGGACCAGATCGTCTCGGGAACCCCCGTGGTCACCGGGAAGGTGCTCTGGGAGTCGCCGGACGGCCGACAGGTACGGGGCATCTGGCAGATCACGCCCGGCGTCGTGACCGACACCGAGGCCGACGAGCTGTTCGTGGTCGTGAGCGGCCGGGCCACCGTCGAGGTGGCGGGCGGCGCAACGTTCGAGGTCGGGCCAGGGGACGCCTGCGTCCTCCGTCAGGGGGACCGTACGACGTGGACCGTGCACGAGACGCTGCGCAAGGCGTACCACATCAGCCTCTGACGATCCCTCCGTCCTACGCGCCGGATTCCGACGGCTCCGCGCTCTGCCGCCCGTCGGACGGTTCAGGCCGTCCGGACCGCTCGGACTCCAGCTCGGGCCGGCCCTCGGCCCGGGCGAGTCCTGTGAACAGGGTCAGTCCGGCCATGGGCAGCAGCAGGCTCGCGCCCACGAGGGTCAGCCAACCGTAGCTCGCCTGCGCCACGATCAGTCCGGCCACCGCGCCGCCGATGCCGGCCGAGGCGTTCATGGTCAGGTCCGAGAGCCCCTGCACGGCGGCACGGACGGGTTGCGGCACCGAATCGGTCAGCAGCGCCGAACCCGACACCAGTCCGGCCGACCAGCCGAGGCCGAGCAGGAACAGGCCGGCTGCGGTCTGGCCGTGGTTGTCGCCCGCGGTTCCGGCGAGGAGAGCGGCGGTCGCCAGCAGTCCGGCGGCCAGACCGATCACGGCGAGCCGTCCGACCCGGTCGGACAGCCAGCCCATGACCGGCGAGAACGCGTACATGCCGGCGATATGGCCGCTGATGACCAGACCGATCAGTTCGAGACCGGCGCCGTGGTGGCCGAGGTCGACCGGGGTCATCACCATGATCGAGACCATGACGGTGTGGGTGACGGCCACCGTGAGGAGGGCGAGCCGAGCGCGTGGGGACGCCGCGACCGCCGCCACCCCGGCACGCAACGAGCGGCCCTCGGGGGAGTGGCCGTCCCGTGGTGTGAGCGCCCGCGCCGTGAGCAGTGGATCGGGACGCAGCAGCAGCGCGACGACCGCGGCGGCGAGCAGGAAGATCCCGGCAGCCCAGAGGAAGGGCCCGGCCGTCTCGGGGATCGATGTTCCGTGGAAGGAGCGGCTTGCGGGCGCCGCGAGGTTCGGGCCGAGTACGGCACCGATCGTGGTGGCCCACACGACGGTGGAGATCGCGCGGGCGCGGTGGTCGGGCTCGGCGAGGTCGGCCGCGGCGAACCGCGCCTGGAGGTTGGCGGAGGAGGCGGCGCCGAAGGCGGCCATGCCCAGAAGCAGCAGTGGGAAGCTGCCGATGGCGGCGGCGAGGACCACCACACCGCCGCCGGCCGCTCCGATCAGGTACGCCAGGACCAGTCCGGGTCGTCGCCCCCGTGAGGTCATCAGTGCGGCCAGGGGCATCGACAGCAAAGCGGTGCCGGCCACGGACGCGGTCGGGCCGAGACCGGACAGCGCCTCCGTGCCGCTGACGACGGTGGCGAGCACCGGGGCGAGCGTGATGGCGATGGGCACGCCGAGGCCGCCCAGGATCTGGCTGATGATGAGCACGAACTGGGTGCGCCGACGCAGTGCCTTCAGCCCGGCGGCATCGAGAGGGCCGGCGTCGGCGGCCTTGTCGACGGCCGTCACCGGGAGAACGCCTTGTCGGATATGCCGTCGGCCGTGTCGTTCGAGAGGTGGGCACCGAGGAGCGCCGCCAGGAGCCGGCATGAAGCGGAACCACTCACACTTGTAGTCACCGGGGCAGTGTGACACCCCTTACAACGAGGTGAAACCCGTATATCGGCTCATCGGGCGCCTGCTCACCGTCGTCTCGGTCACAGTCCACCAGTACGCCGTCCCTCAGTCCACCGGCATCTCGGTCACCGGGCCACTGGGCTTTCGGCAGCAGAACAGGGGCCGCCGTTCGCTCCGGGTCACAGGCTTGTGGTCCACTGCTTCACCCGCCCGGGGCTCCGGCCCCCGGCCTCGGTGCCCGGCTCGACGGCACCCCGCCCGTCTGCCACCTCCGTCCATCGGCACGACGGCACCCGGCCAACGGCCACCGGTCCGTCGGCACCCCCAGCCGTCGCCCACGCGTGGCCCGACCGTGTCCGTGGCCGACACCGCGTCGAGCGGCGCGAACGCTGCGGCGCCCGCACAGCGTAGAGCGTCGACAGCGCCTCGCCCTGGCCGCCGCCGACCTGCCGGGGCGACTCGTGCCGCCGTTCGTCGCCGTCACCACTTGGCGTCGGCGTCGTCATGGTCGGCACCCGACACGCCGGCACCGCGACGCACTGCCCTCCGTCCCGCAGCCCCTCAGAACAGCGGCGCAGGCAGCACACCCTCCAGGGCCAGCAGTTGCCGCTTGGTCTCCAGACCCCCGCCGAAGCCGCCCAGGCCGCCGCCGCTCTCCACCACCCGGTGGCAGGGCACCACGATCGGCAGCGGATTGGCGCCCATCGCCGCGCCGACGGCCTGGGCCGCGCCGGGCCGGCCCACCCGGTCCGCCAGGTCCCCGTAGCCCACGACCGTGCCGTACGGCACGCCCGCCGCCAGCTCCCGCAGCACCGTCCGGTTGAACCCGGATATCAGGGTCCAGTCCAGCGGGAGGGTGAACTCGCGCAGCCGTCCCGCGAAGTACGCCTCCAGTTGGCGTATCGGCTCGGAGAGCCGCCCGGCCGCGGGAACCGGCTCCGTGCCGAGCCGGGACGCCAGGGCGGCCCGAGCGCGGTCCCGCACCCGGTCGTCCGCGTGGAACACCACGTTCACCAGGCCCTCGTCGGTCGCGGCCAGGAACAGGGGTCCGATGTCGCTGGGGACGACCGCCCACTCGCAGTGACCGGCCGCGCCGTCGTGACGCGGGGTGCCGTCGGGGCCGGTGGCAGGGCCACCGGACAGCTGCCCGTGGTGCCGGTCGGATCGCTGGTCGGAGTTCACACGGACCACGGTACGGCCGGGCACCGACAACGAGTGCCGGGATCCCTCACGGACCCATGGGGCAGGCCGGGTCCCCGGTCGTGCGGGCGGCGCGGGGCTGCCGAGGCCGCCGGGTGTCGGATGGCCGGTTTTCACACCGCGTATTTGCCTGCAAGATGTGTCCCGCTGGAACGGTCGAAGGGTACGCGTATGCACGGCACGGTCGACGGATTCACCTATGGCCTGATCACGCCCGTGGCCGCGTACGTCATGGCCTGCCTCGGCGGTGCTCTCGGGCTGCGCTGCACGGCCCGCTCCCTGACCGCCGGGACCGGTGGACGGGTCCGCAAGCGCGGATGGCTCGCGCTCGGCGCGATGTCCATAGGGTCCGGGATCTGGTCCATGCACTTCATCGCGATGATGGGCTTCTCCGTCCACGAACTGCCGGTGGCCTACGACCCCCTGACCACGTTCGCCAGTCTCGGCGTCGCCGTCGTCATGGTCGGCATCGGCATCCTCATCGTCGGCCACCGGCGGTGCACCCCCATGTCACTGGTGACCGGTGGGACCATCACCGGTCTGGGCATCGCCTCGATGCACTACCTCGGCATGGCCGGGATGCGGTTGTCCGGACGGCTGGAGTACGACACCCTCACCGTCGCCGCCTCCGTGACCATCGCCGTGGTCGCCGCCACCCTCGCCCTGTGGGCGGCGGTGTTCGTCCGCGGCTTCCTGCCGAGTCTGGGAGCCGCACTGGTGATGGGGCTCGCCGTCAGCGGTATGCACTACACCGGGATGGCCGCGGTCCGCGTGCACCTGCACGATCCCGTCGCGCCGACGGCCGGCGATACCGCTTCCGTCGCCGTCCTGGCGCCGATGCTGACCGGCCCGGTCGTCTTCCTGCTGCTGGCCGGCGTGGTTGTGCTGTTCGACCCGCTCGCCGTCATGGGCGGCACCGAGCGGGAACGGCTCCGGCTCCGTACCGTGCCCCGGCAGCGCGTGACGTCCCCCGAACCCGGGGAGACCCTCGACGCCGCCTCAGGACAGGGCGCCGCTCCGGATACCGGGGAGCCCGCACCCGCCGCCGCTCCGGTCCGGCCGCAGAGCACCGTCTCCCCCTGGGACTGGTGAGACCACGGGACTGGTGAGACCACGGGACCGCTGAGACCACGGCACCGGCGCGTGCGGCAGACAACGGGACTCCTGAGACCACGGGATCGGCGGACCACCCCGGACTGTCAGTGGCGGGTCGTACGGTGGTGACATGCGGCCCGTATCCCAGATCGAACGCACGGTGGCGCCCTTCGAGGTCGTCAGCCAGTACCGTCCCAGCGGCGACCAGCCCTCGGCCATCGCCGACCTGGAAAGGCGCATCCGCGCAGGTGAGAAGGATGTCGTGCTGCTCGGTGCGACAGGCACCGGCAAGTCGGCGACCACGGCCTGGATGATCGAGAAGCTCCAGCGCCCGACCCTTGTGATGGCGCCCAACAAGACCCTCGCCGCCCAGCTGGCGAACGAGTTCCGGGAGCTGCTCCCGAACAACGCCGTCGAGTACTTCGTCTCGTACTACGACTACTACCAGCCCGAGGCGTACGTCCCGCAGTCGGACACGTACATCGAGAAGGACTCCTCGATCAACGAGGAGGTCGAGCGGCTGCGCCATTCCGCGACCAACTCCCTCCTCACCCGGCGTGACGTCATCGTGGTCGCCTCGGTCTCCTGCATCTACGGCCTCGGTACGCCCCAGGAGTACGTCGACCGGATGGTGCCGCTGGAGGTCGGCCAGGAGATCGACCGCGACCAGTTGCTGCGCCGCTTCGTCGACATCCAGTACACGCGCAACGACCTCGCGTTCACCCGGGGCACCTTCCGGGTGCGCGGCGACACCATCGAGATCTTCCCGGTCTACGAGGAGCTGGCCGTCCGCATCGAGATGTTCGGCGACGAGATCGAGGCGCTGTCGACGCTCCACCCGCTCACCGGCGAGGTGATCAGCGAGGACGAATCGCTGTACGTCTTCCCCGCCAGTCACTACATCGCCGGCCCCGAGCGGCTGGAGAAGGCGGTCAACGGCATCGAGCGGGAGCTGGAGGAACGCCTCGCCGAGCTGGAGAAGCAGGGCAAGCTGCTGGAGGCCCAGCGGCTGCGCATGCGCACCACCTACGACATCGAGATGATGCGGCAGATCGGCACCTGCTCCGGCATCGAGAACTACTCGATGCACCTGGACGACCGCAGCCCCGGCACCGCGCCCAACACCCTGCTGGACTACTTCCCCGAGGACTTCCTCCTCGTCATCGACGAGTCGCACGTCACCGTGCCGCAGATCGGCGCCATGTACGAGGGCGACGCCTCCCGGAAGCGCACCCTCGTCGAGCACGGCTTCCGGCTGCCCTCCGCACTCGACAACCGCCCCCTGAAGTGGGAGGAGTTCCTGGAGCGCGTCGGCCAGACCGTCTACCTCTCCGCCACTCCCGGTCCCTACGAACTCTCCCGCGGCAACGGCCAGGTGGAGCAGATCATCCGTCCCACCGGCCTCGTCGACCCCGAAGTGGTGGTCAAACCCACCGAGGGCCAGATCGACGACCTGGTGCACGAGATCCGCCTCCGCACGGAGCGGGACGAACGCGTCCTGGTCACCACCCTCACCAAGAAGATGGCCGAGGACCTCACCGACTACTTCCTGGAACTGGGCATCCAGGTGCGCTACCTGCACAGCGACGTCGACACCCTGCGCCGCGTCGAGCTGCTGCGCGAACTGCGCGCCGGCGAGTTCGACGTCCTCGTCGGCATCAACCTGCTGCGCGAGGGCCTCGACCTGCCCGAGGTGTCCCTCGTCGCGATCCTCGACGCCGACAAGGAGGGCTTCCTGCGCTCCGGCACCTCGCTGATCCAGACCATCGGCCGGGCCGCCCGGAACGTCTCCGGGCAGGTCCATATGTACGCCGACAAGATCACCCCGGCGATGGAGAAGGCCATCGAGGAGACCAACCGGCGCCGGGAGAAGCAGGTCGCCTACAACACCGAGCACGGCATCGACCCGCAGCCCCTCCGGAAGAAGATCAACGACATCGTCGCCACCATCGCCCGCGAGGAGGTGGACACCGAGGAGCTGCTCGGCACCGGATACCGGCAGACGAAGGCGGAGAAGGGCGGGAAGACGGCGAAGGCCCCCGTCCCCGCGCTCGCCGGCAAGGCCGCGAAGGGGAGTGCCAAGGGCAGGAGGGCCACCGACGGGGGAGCGGTGCTCACGGACCGTCCTGCCGCCCAACTCGCCGAGACCATCGAGGAGATGACCGAGCGGATGCGGGCCGCCGCGGCGGAGCTCCAGTTCGAGATGGCCGCACGGCTGCGCGACGAGGTCGGTGAACTCAAGAAGGAACTGCGCCAGATGAGGGAGGCGGGGCTGGCCTGACGGCGGTCCGCGGCCAGGTGTGTTGCAAGACCGACACAAAAAGAACCGGGCCCGCCGCGCTGTCGGTGGCACTGCGTAGGGTTTGGCCAACCGCACACACACCTTGCTGTGGGGATTGAGAGGGGACAGCGCGTGACGGTCAACATGACCAAGGGACAGGCCATCAGCCTCGAGAAGAAGGACGGCGGGACTCTGACCGCGGTGCGCATGGGCCTCGGCTGGAAGGCAGCGCCCCGACGCGGCCTGTTCGGTTCCCGCACCCGCGAGATCGACCTCGACGCCTCGGCGGTGCTGTTCGCCGACAAGCAGCCGGTCGACGCGGTCTTCTTCCGCCACCTCGTCAGCGACGACGGCTCGGTCCGGCACACCGGCGACAACCTCGTCGGCGGTGCCGGCCAGGGCGGGGACGACGAGGCGATCCTCGTGGACCTGGCACGTGTACCGGTCCACATCGACCAGATCGTCTTCACGGTGAACTCCTTCACCGGCCAGACGTTCCAGGAGGTGCAGAACGCCTTCTGCCGGATCGTCGACGAGACCACCGGCCAGGAACTGGCCCGCTACACCCTGGACGGCGGCGGCCAGTACACCGCCCAGATCATGGCCAAGGTCCACCGCGTGGGCGACGGCTGGAAGATGACCGCCCTGGGCAACCCGGCCAACGGCCGTACGTTCCCGGAACTGATGCCCGCCATCCTGCCGCACCTGTAGGCCGCGTCCGCCGAGCGGTCCGTCCGCCGGGCGGCACCATTCCGCGCGACCACGACCTGCCCGCAGCTCCCGGAGGGACGTCCGCCGGGAGCTGCACCGCATCGACGCGACAAAGGGGACAACTGGCAATGACGGCCGAACTGGTCCGGGGGCAGAACCACCTGCTGCCCCGGACCCGACTGGAGATCCGGGTGTCGGCCGGCAAGCCGGTCGTCGCCGCGGCGACGCTCGCCGACGACAACGGCACCGTGAGCGGCCCCGAATGGGTCGTGCACCCCGGTGCGCCCCAGCTGCCCGGTGTCGAGGTCTCCCGGCAGGCCGCCGCCGACCACCGGCTCGCCGTGGACCTGGAGGCGCTGCCCGCCCATGTCCACCGCGTCGGCATACTGCTCGCCCTGCCCCTCGGCGGCGGACCCGTCCGGTTCGGGGCCTTGGCCGCGCCGTTCGTCGCCGTCACCGGGCTCGACGGCTCGGAGATCGCCACCTACACCGTCACGGGCCTGGACACCGAGTCCGCCGTCTTCGCCGTGGAGCTGTACCGCCGCCAGGACGCCTGGAAGGTCCGCGCGATCGGCCAGGGCTACGCGGGCGGCCTCGCCGCGATGTTCGCCGACCAGGGGCTCACCGGGGCCCAGGAGATCGCCTCCACGGTGCACGAGGCCGTCGCGGACGGACTGGCCAGGTCGGTGGCCCAGCCGCCCGCGCGCGGCGGCGACTCCCGTGTCCACGCCGCGGCGCGGCCCGACACCACGGAGACCTCGGCGGGCCCGGGTCGGCAGACCGCACCCGGTCCCTCCGCCCACGACACCCCGCACAGCGGCACCCCGGGCCCTTCGGGCGTCACTGGACCCTCTCCGAGCGTCGCGGGCTCCTCGAACAGCACGGGCGCCCCGGCTGTCGACGGTCACGCTCCCGGAACCGGCGCCACGGATACCGGCGACGGCCGCATCGACTACTCCCACCCCCGCCGGGCCCGCTCCGCGCCGCCGCCCCCGCCGCCCGCCGCTCCCGCCGCCGAACCGGGGCGGCCCGCCCAGCCCGTCGCCGGCGACGCCACCGGCTGGTCGATGGACGAGCGGCTCTACAACCAGGTCTGGGGCATGTTCGAGGACCTGGCCCGTACCACCGCGGCCTATCGCAGCGCCGTCGACTTCGCCGACTCCCGGATGGAGCAGGAGCTCGACCGGGTGCTCTCCGACCCCCGCAGCCGGATCGGATCGAGCGGCGACCTCGCCCGCGAGGAGGCACGCGGCAAGCACGACCGGCTCGTCGGTCAGGCACGCGAGGCCCTCGACCGGGATCTCGCCCAGCTCACCGCCGAGTCCGAGGTCGTCGAACCGGCCCTGCCTCCCGCGTACGCCCGCTGGGACAACCCGGTCTGGCACGGCTACCGGGTGCCGATGGAGAGCCCCATGGCGCTCCGCATCGGCGATCTGCACCTGCCCGAGAGTCCCCAGCTGCGCATTCCGATGCTCGTCCGGCTGCCACTGGAGCGGGGCCTGTGGATCGACTCGGGCCGTTCCGGGTCGGACGCCGCGGAGATCCTGGACCCCGCGCAGGTCCAGCGGCTCGCCCTCGACACGGCCGCCGCGCTGGCCGCCAGGATGCTCGCGGTCCACCCGCCGGGCGACCTGTCCGTGCACGTCGTCGACCCGGCCGGTGCGGGCGCCGCGGCGTTTGCGCCGCTCGTCGAAAGCGGGGTGCTCGCCGGACCTCCCGCGAGCGGGGCCCAGGGCGTGACGGCCGCGCTCGCGCAGCTCACCGAACGCGTGGACCTGGTGCAGATGGCGGTCCGCGCCGGTGCCTCCGACGCGCTCCCGCCCGGCCTGGACACGGCGCAGCAGCTGCTGATCGTCAACGACTTCCCGCACGGTTTCGACGACCGGGCGGTCACCCGGCTCCGCTACCTCGCCGACGAGGGCGCCTCGGTCGGCGTGCATCTGCTCATGGTGGCCGACCGTGCCGAGGCCGCCGCCTACGGCCCGGTGCTCGACCCGCTGTGGCGTTCGCTGCTCAGGCTCACCCCGGTCCCGGACGACCATCTCGCGGACCCCTGGGTGGGGCACGCCTGGACGTACGAGCCTCCGCTGCCTCCGCAGGGCAGTGGGATCCTGCGGCAGGTCCTCGGACAGGTGGCGGACGCCCGTCGGTCCTGGGGTCGCTGACCTGGCCCTTTGATCATCTCTTTACCTCGGCCTTTACCTTTCTTTGGGATTCCCTGTACTCTTCTTGACGCGGAGGGGAGTACTCCCGCCCTGCGGTGTTCCCGTCAGTACGGACCCGGCCTATCCGGTGTCCCGGGGCACCGGTCCGCGGCACGGCCACCGTGCCCGGACGGAAGAGACCTCCGGCAGCGACGACGCTGATCAGTTGCCGTACGACGCCGGAGGCGCAATGGACGTTTCGTGGACCCTGTGGGCGGTGACCATCCTCGGTCTCTCCGCCCTGATCGCTGTCGACTTCTTCATCGGGCGCAAGCCCCATGACGTGTCGGTCAAGGAAGCCGGGATCTGGACCGTCGTCTGGATCGTCCTGGCCGCGCTCTTCGGCCTCGGCCTGCTGGTGTTCGGCAGCAGCCAGGCCTCCGGCGAGTTCTTCGCCGGCTTCATCACCGAGAAGTCGCTCAGCGTCGACAACCTCTTCGTCTTCGTCCTGATCATGGCGAAGTTCTCGGTGCCCTCCCACCTCCAGCAGCGGGTGCTGCTCGTGGGCGTGCTGATCGCCCTCGTGCTGCGCGCGATATTCATCGCCGCCGGCGCAGCGATCATCGCGAGCTTCTCCTGGGTCTTCTACCTCTTCGGCGCGTTCCTGATCTGGACCGCCTGGAAGCTGATCAAGGAGGCCCGCTCGGGCGAGGAGGAAGAGGAGTTCGAGGAGAACCGGCTCCTCATGTCGATCGAGAACCGCTTCGGTGTCGCGGACAAGTACCACGGCACCAGGCTGTTCATCCAGAAGAACGGCAAGCGCGTCCTCACCCCGCTGATGGTCGTCATGCTCGCCATCGGCACCACGGACGTGCTGTTCGCCCTGGACTCGATCCCCGCGATCTTCGGTCTGACCCAGGACCCGTACATCGTCTTCACCGCCAACGCCTTCGCCCTGATGGGTCTGCGCCAGCTGTACTTCCTCATCGGCGGACTGCTCAAGAAGCTCGTCCACCTCAGCTACGGCCTCTCCGTCATCCTGGGCTTCATCGGCGTCAAGCTGGTGCTGCACGCCCTGCACGAGTCCGGGGTGCACGTCCCCGAGATCTCCATCCCGTTCTCGCTGACCGTCATCTGCGGCGTGCTGATCGTCACCACCGTCACCAGCCTGATCGCCTCGAAGAAGCAGGCGCAGGCGGAGGCGAAGGACCTGGAGTCCGGCGACAAGGACCGCGCGTCCGTGGAGGCGTGACACCGAGGAGACGTATGTGGGCCGGGTCGCCGAGGCGACCCGGCCCACGTGCATATCGTGACGAACCGGCCGAACGGGCCATCGATGCCCCGGCGCAGGGACCCGGGTACTCGCCCCGCCCCGGGGACCGACGTCCGATGGGCGGCGAGTGGTGGGGCTACGTGGCCACTTCCCGGGCCGTCGCCTCCCCGGCGGGCTCGGCCGGCTCCGGCAGGGGCCGGGTCTCCGGAAGCAGCGCGAAACAGCCCAGGCTCACCAGCGCCACCCCGGTCAGATACGCGGCGACACCCCACGGCGGCCCGTCACCACCCGACACCGCCGTCGCCACGATGGGCGTGAGGGCCCCGCCGAGCACCCCGGCCAGGTTGTAGCCGACCGCCGCACCCGTGCACCGGACCCGCGGTTCGTACAGCTCCGGCAGATAGGCGGCGATCACCGCGAACATCGTGATGAACGACAGCAGTGCCCCCAGGAACCCGAGGAACATCAGCAGCGGCTTCGCCGTCTGCAACAGCATCACCATCGGGAACATCCACACCGCGGAGGCCGCACACCCGACCAGGCACAGCGGTCGCCGGCCGTACCGGTCGCCGAGCATCGCCGCCAGTGGCGTCACCGCGCCCTTGACCGCCACGGCCGCCATGATGCAGGTCAGCATCACCGTGCGGCTCACGCCCAGGCGTTCCGTGCCGTACGCCAGCGCCCAGGTCGACACCGTGTAGAAGATCGCGTACCCGACCGCGAGCGCGCCCGCCGTCAGCAGCACCAGACGCCAGTGACCGCGCAGCACCTCGGTGAGCGGCGCCTCCGCCCGCCGCCCGGACTCCGCCATCTCCCGGAACTGCGGGGTCTCCTCCAGGCTCGACCGCAGCAGCAGTCCGCCCAGTGCCAGCAGCCCCGCGCCCCAGAACGGCACCCGCCAGCCCCACTCCTGGAACTGGGCGTCCGTCAGCCCTGCCGCGAGCGCCAGCATCACCCCGTTCGCCAGGAGGAACCCGACGGCCGGTCCGACCTGCGGGAAACTCGCCCACAGTCCGCGCTTCGCAGCCGGCGCGTGCTCGGCCGTGAGCAGCACCGCCCCGCCCCACTCGCCGCCGAGCCCCAGCCCCTGGAGGAAGCGCAGCACCAGCAGCAGCACCGGCGCGGTCACCCCGATCGAGGCGTACGACGGCACGAACCCGACCGCGACCGTGGCGAGTCCGGTGAGCAACAGCGAGGCGAACATCACCGGACGACGGCCGTACCGGTCGCCGATGTGCCCGAAGAGCGCCGACCCCAGCGGCCGCGCGACGAATCCGACCGCGAACGTCCCGAAGGCCGCCAGCGTCCCCGCGACGGGCGAGAACGTAGGGAAGAACAACGGGCCCAGGACGAGCGCGGCAGCCGTCCCGTAGACGAAGAAGTCGTAGAACTCGACGGCGGTACCGGCGAGGGACGCCGCGGCCAGCCGCGGCATCGACGGAGCGTGACTGTTGTCCATGCCGCGCCAACTTCCCGTGACAGCCTGTGGTTACGCAGGCGTACCGGGGCGCTCTCGGCGCACTACCGGCACGCGACGGACGTTCAGTACGTCACGGTAATGCGCCTGGCGGACGCGTCCACCCGGATCCGGCCACCGTAGGGAATGACCAGTTGCGGGTCGGTGTGCCCCAGATCGACGGCGTCCGGCGCGTAGGTGCCGAGGGCACGCAGGACCGCCTCCCGCTGCTCCCGCGCGTACCCGGCGGCCCGCGCGGGGGTGTTGCGGCAGCTGAGCGACCAGGTCTTGGGGCGGCCCATCAGCAGGGCGGGGAAGCGCCGCAGCAGTCCGCGCTCACCCATGTTCCGGAGCATCCGGAAGACCTCGACGGCGCCCGGCAGTTCTTCGGAGGTCTCCAGGAACAGCACACAGCCGTCGTACGCGGACGGATCCGACCGGATCTCGCGGTCCGCCGCGAGCATCCACGACAGGATCTCAGGGCTTCGGGTCGGCGCGGATCAATTCGCTGTCCAGCAGGGGGAGGTACGGTGATCCGGTCGTCCCCGCCGATGCTCGTCAGCACGGCCCGGACCGAGTCGTCGGCGAACGCGGCGTGGACGTCGCCGGCACGCTCCCGGGGCGTGGACCCCATCTTCCGGGTCGCCGGATACGGGCGTCAGTCCGAAGTCCTTCTCCAGTCCGGAGAGGCCCAGTTCGTACGGCAGGGGGCGCAGGCCGGGCGGTCCCCGACGAGGGGGAGATGACGGCGATATGACGGCGATGCGGTCTCCGGGACCGGCTTGCGGGGCTGGATGAACGGGATCATTCGGGAACGCCAGTCGGCCACCGCCGGCCCGGGCAGCGCATTTCCCCGCCGCCCGGTCCGCGACCGCCCTGAGGTGCCGGCGGCGTGCGGGGTCACCACCCGCGGGCGTGCCACTCGGGCAGCTTCGGACG
The DNA here is from genome assembly GCF_055573115.1 of Streptomyces sp. NPDC030222. Taxonomy (NCBI): domain Bacteria; kingdom Bacillati; phylum Actinomycetota; class Actinomycetes; order Kitasatosporales; family Streptomycetaceae; genus Streptomyces; species Streptomyces sp. NPDC030222. The sequence continues at coordinate 130,742 of NZ_JBVICA010000006.1, read as the reverse complement.
CTCGGCGCCCAGGGTGGTGTCGTTGCCGTGGCCCGGGTACACCCAGGTCTCGTCGGCCAGTTCGTCGAAGAGCTTGGTCTCCACGTCGTGGATCAGGCTCGCGAAGGCCTCGGGGTCCTTCCAGGTATTGCCCACACCGCCGGGGAACAGACAGTCGCCGGTGAACACATGGGGGTGTCCGTGCGGGTCGTCGTAGACCAGGGCGATCGACCCCGGTGTGTGGCCCACCAGGTGCCGGGCGGTCAGCTCGACCCGCCCGACCCGGACCGTGTCCCCGTCGTCCAGCAGGACGTCCGTGGGCACCGGGATGCCCTCGGCGTCGTACCGGCCGGCGTGGGTGCGGGCGCCGGTCGCGGCGACGACGTCGGCCAGCGCCTGCCAGTGGTCGCCGTGCCGGTGGGTGGTGACGACGGCGGTGATGCCGTCGTCACCGATGAGCCGGAGCAGGGTCGCGGGCTCGGCGGCCGCATCGATCAGCAGCTGCTCGCCGGTGGTCCGGCAGCGCAGGAGGTACGCGTTGTTGTCCATCGGTCCGACGGCGACCTTGGAGATCATCAGGTCCGTCAGCTCGTGCACATCGGCGGGGCCGCCGACCTTCACCGCTCCGCTGTAGGTCATGGGATCAGCGTACTCAGCCGCTCACAGGGGCGGCAGCGCGGGAAGCGCGCCGCCCGTGACCCGCAGGGCCGAGCCGTCGCGCCGGCCGGAAAGCCATCCGAGCAGTTCGGGGGCGGATCCCTGTACGGAGACGGGGCCGCCCTCGGCGCCGCCGCCGGTGCTCCAGGTGCGGCCGGCGTCGTCGACGACCGTGACCGGGGGGACGGCCGCATGTCCGGCGAACCGCTCGGTGAGGAACTCGATCTCCCGTGCCGTGAACTCCTCGGGAAGGTCCTCCAGCTCGTACCCCACGCCCAGGTCGACGTGGTGCAGCTCGACCTCCACCAGGCGCCGGAACGGCACCCGGGCGGCGACGTCGGTGACGCCGTTGCGCAGCTCCACCGTGCGCGACCAGTCGGCGGGCGCGGCGGCCACGTCCTGGAAGCGGGCCGCGCCGTCCCGGACGTCGGCGAGCTGGACGTCGACCGGCCGGGGTGCGTCGCGCTCGATGTCGGCCTCGCGGGCCTCGGCGCTCTCGTACATGGGACGGCCCTCGAAGACGTTGACCAGGGCGTCGGCGTTGCGGGCGAGGTGTGCCAGCAGGTGGCCCCGCGTCCAGCCGGGCAGCCGTGACGGCTCTCCCACGGCCGCGTTGTCCAGTTTGCCGACGGCGGCGAGGAGCCGGTCGGTCGCTTCGCGTAGGGATACCAGGTCATGCGCGTGATCGATCATGAGGCTGACGATAGTCCCGGCACTCGATCGGGTGAAGCTCCTCCGGTGAGTCCAAAAATCGAATGCGCGTGCTATACGCTCGGGTGAGGCAACCTTGGAAGTCAGAACCCATCGCTGTGGAGGCCCCCTAGTCTGGGACCGGGGCCGAGCCCCCGCTTCTCTCAAGAAAGGTGCGGACCGGCGTGGCCGACCGTCTCATCGTCCGTGGCGCTCGCGAGCACAATCTCAAGAACGTCTCGCTCGACCTCCCCCGTGACTCCCTCATCGTGTTCACGGGCCTCTCGGGGTCGGGCAAGTCCTCGCTCGCCTTCGACACGATCTTCGCCGAGGGTCAGCGCCGGTACGTCGAGTCATTGTCCTCCTATGCCCGGCAGTTCCTCGGGCAGATGGACAAGCCGGACGTCGACTTCATCGAGGGGCTGTCCCCGGCGGTCTCCATCGACCAGAAGTCGACCTCCCGCAACCCGCGCTCGACGGTCGGCACGATCACCGAGGTCTACGACTACCTCCGGCTGCTCTTCGCCAGGATCGGCAAGCCGCACTGTCCCGAGTGCGGCCGGCCCATCTCCCGGCAGTCGCCGCAGGCCATCGTCGACAAGGTCCTGGAGCTCCCCGAGGGCAGCCGATTCCAGGTCCTCTCGCCGCTGGTCCGGGAGCGCAAGGGAGAGTTCGTCGACCTCTTCTCCGACCTCCAGACCAAGGGGTACAGCCGGGCCCGGGTGGACGGGCAGACCATCCAGCTGACCGACCCGCCCAAGCTGAAGAAGCAGGAGAAGCACACCATCGAGGTGGTCGTGGACCGCCTCACCGTCAAGGAGAGCGCCAAGCGGCGGCTCACCGACTCGGTGGAGACCGCCCTCGGCCTGTCGGGCGGCATGGTCGTGCTCGACTTCGTCGATCTCCCCGAGGACGACCCCGAGCGCGAGCGGATGTACTCCGAGCACCTGTACTGCCCCTACGACGATCTGTCGTTCGAGGAGCTGGAGCCGCGTTCCTTCTCCTTCAACTCGCCGTTCGGTGCCTGCCCCGAGTGCACGGGCATCGGGACCCGCATGGAGGTCGATCCCGAGCTGATCGTCCCCGACGAGGAGCGCAGTCTCGACGAGGGCGCGATCCACCCCTGGTCCGGCGGCCACACCAAGGAGTACTTCGGGCGGCTCGTGGGCGCGCTCGCCGACGCGCTGGGCTTCCGCACCGACATCCCGTGGGCCGGGCTGCCGCAGCGGGCCAGGAAGGCCCTGCTGTACGGGCACAAGACGCAGATCGAGGTGCGCTACCGCAACCGCTACGGCCGCGAGCGGGCGTACACCACCGGCTTCGAGGGCGCGGTGCCGTTCGTGAAGCGCCGCCACTCCGAGGCCGAGAGCGACTCCAGCCGGGAGCGCTTCGAGGGCTACATGCGCGAGGTGCCCTGCCCGACCTGTGAGGGCAGCCGCCTCAAGCCGATCGTCCTCGCGGTCACGGTCATGGACAAGTCCATCGCCCAGGTCTCGGCGATGTCGATCAGCGAGTGCGCCGAGTTCCTGGGACAGCTGAAGCTCAGCGCCCGCGACAAGAAGATCGCCGAGCGCGTCCTCAAGGAGGTCAACGAGCGACTGCGCTTCCTCGTCGACGTGGGCCTGGACTACCTCTCGCTGAACCGCGCGGCCGGCACGCTCTCCGGCGGCGAGGCCCAGCGCATCCGTCTCGCCACGCAGATCGGCTCCGGCCTCGTCGGAGTGCTCTACGTCCTGGACGAGCCGTCCATCGGCCTGCACCAGCGCGACAACCACCGGCTCATCGAGACGCTGGTCCGTCTGCGCGACATGGGCAACACCCTGATCGTCGTCGAGCACGACGAGGACACCATCAAGGTCGCGGACTGGGTCGTCGACATCGGCCCGGGCGCCGGTGAGCACGGCGGCAAGGTCGTGCACAGCGGACCGCTGAAGGAGCTCCTCGTCAACGAGGAGTCCATGACCGGCCGTTACCTCGCCGGCAAGAAGGCCATCTCGATGCCCGACGTCCGGCGTCCGGTGGACCCGGCGCGCCGGCTCGTCGTGCACGGCGCCCGGGAGAACAACCTCCGCGACATCGACGTGCCGTTCCCGCTCGGGGTGCTGACCGCGGTCACCGGCGTCTCCGGATCCGGGAAGTCGACCCTGGTCAACGACATCCTGTACACGCACCTGGCCCGCGAGCTGAACAACGCGCGCACGGTGCCCGGCCGGCACACCCGGGTCGAGGGCGACGACCTCGTCGACAAGGTCGTGCACGTCGACCAGTCGCCCATCGGCCGTACGCCCCGGTCGAACCCGGCGACGTACACCGGCGTCTTCGACCACGTCCGCAAGCTGTTCGCGGAGACCATGGAGGCGAAGGTGCGGGGCTACCTGCCCGGCCGCTTCTCCTTCAACGTCAAGGGCGGACGCTGCGAGAACTGCGCGGGCGACGGCACCATCAAGATCGAGATGAACTTCCTCCCGGACGTGTACGTGCCGTGCGAGGTCTGCCACGGCGCCCGCTACAACCGGGAGACCCTGGAGGTCCACTACAAGGGCAAGTCCATCGCCGAGGTCCTGGACATGCCGATCGAGGAGGCCCTGCACTTCTTCGAGGCCGTCCCGACGATCTCCCGGCACCTCAGGACCCTCAACGAGGTCGGACTCGGCTACGTCCGGCTCGGACAGTCCGCGCCGACGCTCTCCGGCGGCGAGGCCCAGCGCGTCAAGCTGGCCTCGGAGCTCCAGAAGCGCTCCACCGGCCGCACGGTCTACGTCCTGGACGAGCCGACCACCGGTCTGCACTTCGAGGACATCAGCAAGCTGATCAAGGTGTTGTCCGGACTCGTCGACAAGGGCAACACGGTGATCGTCATCGAGCACAACCTGGACGTCATCAAGACCGCGGACTGGGTCATCGACATGGGCCCGGAGGGCGGCAGCGGCGGTGGACTGGTCATCGCCGAGGGCACACCCGAGGACGTCGCGGCCGTCCCCGCCAGCCACACCGGCAAGTTCCTGAGGGAGATCCTCGGCGCCGAGAGGATCAGTGACGCGACGGTGCCGGCCGCGCGGAAGCGCACCTCGGCGAAGAAGACGACCGCGGCGAACTCGGTGGCCGCGAAGGCGGCCCCCGCCAGGAAGACGGCGACCGCCAGGGCCCGTGTTGCCGACAAGGGCTGACAAGCCGGCGCCCGGACTCCACGGCTCGGCGCCCGTGATGGCGTGACGGTTCGGGGCCAGGGGGCGGCTCGGTCCGGCCGACCTGCCGCGCCCGGGCCCAGGGGCGGACTCCGGAACCGGCCGTGGACCGCGGCTCGGGTCCGTGAGGGCCGCAAGACCGGGGGGCTTCTCCGCGTGGTCCGGGGGGCGCTGTGGTTGCCGGGCGGTGGCTCTCGGGGCCACCGGCCAGGCGGGCCGGGTTGGGCGTCGCATCGTCGCATCGTCATGGCGTCGCATCGTCATGGCGTCGCGCAGCGCCTCGGCCGGGCATCCGGCGGTACGGGGCCGGCTGTCGGTCTGGTCCCGTACCGCCGGTCCGCTCACCTGCCGCGGCCGACGACTTCCGGGCCGTCCTTCCCGTTCGTTCCGGGAAGGGCGTCCGCCGCCGCCCGCCTCGGCTACGCCAGTTCCGTGGCCGTCGGAGGGTGTGCTCCCGCGCGGGAGCAGGTCAGGGCTGCCGCGCGGGCCGCGAAGCCCAGTACCTCCGTCCAGTCGCGCGGACCGAGGCCGTCCAGCCGCCGGCCGGCCAGCAGGTGGAGCAGCGCCGCGTTCACCGTGTCGCCCGCGCCGATGGTGTCCACGACCTCCACCGGCGCCGCGGCGACCGAGACCTCCAGCCCGCTCCTGGTCCGGACCATGAGCCCGTCCCCGCCCCGGGTGAGCACCACGGCGGCCGGGCCCAGGGCCGTCCAGTCCCGCGGTGTGCCGCCGAGCCAGGCGGCGTCGTCCTCGGAGAGCTTCAGCAGGGTCACGTGGGGCAGCCAGCCCCTGAACCGAGCCCGGTAGGCGTCCGCGTCCGGGATCAGAGCGGGCCGGACGTTCGGATCGAGGAGGGTGAACGACCCGCGTCGCGCCTCGCGCCGCAGCAGCGCCTCGTACGCGCTCGCGCCCGGCTCCAGTGCCAGCGAGCACGTGCCCACCGCCAGCGCCCGCACCTCCTCGGGCAGCGCGGGCGGCAGCTCGAAGAGCCGGTCCGCAGTGCCCTCCGCGTAGAAGCCGTACCCCGCGGATCCGTCCGTACGGACCGTCGCCACCGCGAGGGTCGTCGGTTCCGGGCCCCGCTGCACCAGGGACACGTCCACCCCGGCCGAGCGGAGACCGGCGAGCAGCGCCTCGCCGAAGCCGTCCGTGGAGATCCGCGAGCAGAAGGCCGTACGGGCACCGAGCCGACCCAGTGCGACGGCCGTGTTGTACGGACCGCCGCCCGGCCTCGGGTGCAGCGCCGGCAGGGATCCGACGCCCGTGGCGGCGGTCCCGGCCGGCACCAGGTCGATCAAGGACTCACCTGCGACGACGATCACGGCTCCTGAACGTAGCCCATCGTCCGGGGGCCGAGAAGGCCACAGGTATCGTCGAACTCGTCGAAAACACCCCGACAACGCCCATGATGCACGCCTTGACCAGGGAGTCCGTATGCCCGGCCCGTCCGCCGCCCGCCGAACCGTGCTCAAAGGCGCCGCCCTCGCCGGCGCGGCCGGGGTGTGCGCAGCCGCCTGCTCGACGGAGTCCAAGCTCGGGCACGCCCGGACCCCCACGCCCACGGCACCGGTGCCGCTCGGCCCGACGGCCGCCGTACCGGTCGGCGGCGCGAAGCTCTACCGCGAGCAGCGCCTGCTCGTGGTCCGTCCCGCCGAGAACGAGTACAAGGCGTTCAGTGCGCAGTGCACCCACGCGGGCTGTGTTCTCGACAAGATCGAGAACATGGAGGGCAACTGCCCCTGCCACGGCAGCCGTTTCGACGTGAACACCGGCAAGGTGCTCCAGGGCCCGGCGACCGTGCCGCTGCCGGAGGTGCCGGTCGTGGCCAAGGGCGGCAACCTCGTCGCGGGCCCGGACGCCTGAAGCCGCGCCCACCGGCCGGTCGCACTTCGGGCCGGCTCAGCGGGGTCCGGTCCGCCCCGGGATCCCGACCCTGAGGACGCCGGTCCGAGCCGGTCCTGAGCATGCCGGGCCCGGGCGGTCGTGAAGGCCCCGTTCCCGAGGGCCCTGGTCCCCAGGGCCCCGGCCGCGGACGGCCGTGAGGACCCCGCGCGGTCGTGAAGGCCCCGTCCCCGAGGGCCTCGTTCCCGAGGGCCCCGGTCACGGACGGCCGTGAGGACCCCGGACCGGGCCCGCCGCCCGACCACACAGGCCGGAGTGCTCGACCAGGTGTGTCGCCGAAGGGTGTGGCGCGGCCCATCGCCCGCACCTGGACCGTCGCCGTCATGCGCGCCGCGGTCGTCGCCGCCACGCGCACCACGGTCATCACCGTGGCCCGCGGCCGGGGCGTCCCGTCGCCCGCACCGGTCCCGATGCGTGCACCCGTCACACGCCCCGGCCACCCTCACTCCCGTACCGCCGCCACCACAGGCGAGAGCCGTTCGACGGCCCACCGCTCCAAGGGACCTGCTCCCTCCCAGCCCGGGCGTACGGCGACGAAGCCGCGGGCCGTCACCGGGTCCGGGCCGCCCACCGGGGTGTAGCGGCCGCCCGCCGTCCGTACCAGTACCGCGCCCGCGGCGACGTCCCACGGGCGGATGCCCGAGTTGCAGGCGAGGTCCGTCCGCCCCGCTGCCGTCCACGCCAGCGACAGCGCCGTCGAATAGATCCTCCGGACGTCCGCCCTCGCCATCAGGTCCGTCAGGAACCGCGCGCCCGTCAGGTCGTCCGGGCGCAGCGGTACGTCCGTAACGGCCAGCGGACGTCCGGGGGACTCCGTGGGGGGCGGCGGCGCGGCGCCGTCGACGCGCAGCGGCACCCCTTCGCCACCGCTGAACGACTCGTCGCGGAAGACGTCGTGCACACAGCCCGCGACCAGCCGGCCGTCCACGGCGGCGGCGACGGCCACGCACGCCAGCGGCAGCCCGCGCAGGTAGTTGTGGGTGCCGTCGAGCGGGTCGACGTACCAGGTGACCCCGGAGCCCGGACGCGGCGCCAGCTCCTCGCCGACGACGGCCGAACCGGGCACCGCCTCCGCCAGCAGGGAGCGCAGCGCCCGCTCCGCGGTCACATCGGCGTCCGTGACCTGTTCGTGCGCGCTCTTGGACCGCACATCCAGCGGCTCGGCCGCGCGTCGGCGCAGCAGGGCGGCCGCCTCCCGGCAGGCGTCCCGGGCGGCCGTCACCAGGCGTTCGACGTCATGGGCAGCGGTCACGGCCCGATCATAGGCACGGGCCGGGGGACCGGGCGCCGCGCCGGTGATCATGGCGGATGAGACCTCCCGCTGTCACACCGCGACAGTAGGGTGTGACTCATGGCAGACCCCTCCAGCTACCGCCCCAAGCCGGGAGAGATCCCCGACTCGCCGGGGGTCTACCGGTTCCGCGACGGGCACCGCCGCGTGATCTACGTCGGGAAGGCCAAGAGCCTGCGCCAGCGCCTCGCCAACTACTTCCAGGACGTGGCGAACCTGCATCCGCGCACCCGGACCATGGTCACCACGGCGGCGTCCGTGGAGTGGACGGTGGTCTCCACGGAGGTGGAGGCGCTCCAGCTGGAGTACTCCTGGATCAAGGAGTTCGACCCGCGCTTCAACGTCAAGTACCGCGACGACAAGAGCTACCCCTACCTCGCGGTGACGATGAACGAGACGTACCCCCGCGTGCAGGTGATGCGCGGCGCCAAGCGCAAGGGCGTGCGCTACTTCGGCCCGTACGCGCACGCGTGGGCGATCCGCGAGACCGTCGACCTGATGCTCCGGGTCTTCCCGGTGCGCACCTGCTCCGCCGGTGTCTTCAAACGTTCCGCCCAGATCGGCCGCCCCTGTCTCCTCGGCTACATCGGGAAGTGCTCCGCACCCTGCGTCGGGCGGGTGACCGAGCAGGAGCACCGAGAACTGGCCGAGGACTTCTGCGACTTCGTGGCCGGCCGCACCGGCACGTACCTGCGCCGCCTGGAGCAGGACATGATGGCCGCGGCCGAGGAGATGGAGTACGAGAGGGCGGCCCGGCTCCGCGACGACATCGAGGCGCTGCGGCGCGCGATGGAGAAGAACGCCGTGGTGCTCGCCGACGCCACCGACGCCGACCTGATCGCCCTCGCCGAGGACGAGCTGGAAGCGGCCGTGCAGATCTTCCACGTCCGCGGCGGACGGGTCCGGGGACAGCGCGGCTGGGTCACCGACAAGGTCGAGGCCGTCGACACGGCCGGTCTCGTCGAGCACGCCCTCCAGCAGCTGTACGGCGATGAGTCGGGCGAGGCCGTGCCCAAGGAGGTCCTGGTCCCGGCGCTCCCGGAGGACGCCGACGCGGTCACCCGGTGGCTCGGCGGCCGGCGCGGCTCCCAGGTGTCCCTGCGCATACCGCAGCGCGGCGACAAGCGGGACCTGATGGCCACGGTCCAGCGCAATGCGCAGCAGGCCCTCGCCCTGCACAAGACCAAGCGGGCCAGCGACCTGAGCACCCGCTCCCGGGCCCTCGAGGAGATCGCCCGGGCGCTGGACCTCGACAGTGCCCCGCTGCGCATCGAGTGCTTCGACGTCTCGCACCTCCAGGGCGAGGACGTCGTGGCCTCCATGGTCGTGTTCGAGGACGGACTGCCCCGTAAGAGCGAGTACCGCCGCTTCCAGATCAAGGGCCGGGTCGGGGACACCCAGGTCTGGCACGGCGAGGGCCAGGACGACGTCCGGTCGATGCACGAGGTGATCGGCCGGCGCTTCCGGCGATACCTCCAGGAGAAGCTGAAGACGGGGGAGTGGACCGAGGAGGAGCCGCCCCCCGAGGACGACGGCAAGCCGAAGCGGTTCGCGTACCCGCCGCAGCTCGTCGTGGTCGACGGCGGCAGGCCCCAGGTCATGGCGGCGAAGCGGGCCCTCGACGAGCTGGGCGTGGACGACGTCGCGGTCTGCGGGCTCGCCAAGCGCCTGGAGGAGGTCTGGCTGCCCGACGAGGACGACCCCGTGGTGCTGCCCCGCACCAGCGAGGGCCTCTATCTGCTCCAGCGGGTACGTGACGAGGCTCACCGCTTCGCGATCACCTATCAGCGCAGCAAGCGCACCAAACGTCTCAAAGCCGGTCCGCTCGACACCGTCCCCGGCCTCGGGGAGTCCCGCAGGCAGGCCCTGATCAAGCATTTCGGCTCGGTGAAGAAACTCCGGTCGGCGACAATCGAGCAGATCTGCGAGGTGCCCGGGATAGGCCGCAGGACGGCCGAGACCGTGGCAGCGGCCCTCGCGGCCGCGGCTCCGGCCGCACCCGCCGTGAACACGGCGACAGGAGAGATCATTGAAGACGACGGGGGCACGCATGACTGAGAACGAGTACGACCGAGACGGAGCACACGTGAGTACCGGCACGACCACGGAGCCCGGAGAGGCCGCCGAGGCGGCCATCCCCGAGCTGGTCATCATCTCCGGAATGTCGGGGGCGGGCCGCAGCACGGCCGCCAAGTGTCTCGAGGACCTCGGCTGGTTCGTCGTCGACAACCTGCCGCCCGCACTGATCCCCACCATGGTGGAGCTCGGCGCCCGCTCCCAAGGCAACGTCGCCCGGATCGCCGTGGTCGTCGACGTCCGCGGCCGCCAGTTCTTCGACGCCCTCCGCGAATCCCTCGCCGACCTGGACTCCCAGCAGGTCACCCGGAGGATCGTGTTCCTGGAGTCCTCCGACGAGGCACTGGTCCGCCGCTTCGAGTCGGTCCGCAGGCCGCACCCGCTCCAGGGCGACGGCCGGATCGTCGACGGCATCGCGGCGGAGCGCGATCTGCTGCGCGAACTGCGCGGCGACGCCGACCTGGTGATCGACACCTCCAGCCTCAACGTCCACGAACTGCGCGCCAAGATGGACGCCCAGTTCGCCGGCGACGAGGAGCCCGAGCTGCGGGCGACCGTGATGTCCTTCGGCTACAAGTACGGCCTGCCGGTCGACGCCGACCTCGTCGTCGACTGCCGCTTCCTCCCGAACCCGCACTGGGTGCCCGAGCTGCGGCCCTTCACCGGTCTGAACGAGGAGGTCTCGGGCTACGTCTTCAACCAGCCCGGCGCGAAGGAGTTCCTCGACCGGTACACCGAGCTGCTCCAGCTCATCGCCACCGGCTACCGCCGTGAGGGCAAGCGCTACGTGACCATCGCCGTCGGCTGCACCGGCGGCAAGCACCGCAGTGTCGCCATGTCCGAGAAGCTCGCCGCCCGCCTGGCCTCCGAAGGCATCGAAACCGTCGTCGTGCACCGTGACATGGGGCGCGAGTGACCGGACGCAACCTCCGGCTCCGCAGGCTCCGGCGCACCGCGCCGGAGCGCAGCGCAGCCGGCGCACGACCGGTCCGCAAGCGCGGTGCCCAGCCGAAGGTCGTCGCGCTCGGCGGCGGCATGGGCCTGTCCGCCTCGCTGGCCGCCCTCCGCCGGATCACCGGCGACCTCACCGCCGTGGTCACCGTCGCCGACGACGGCGGCTCCAGCGGACGCCTGCGCCAGGAACTCGGCGTGCTCCCGCCCGGGGACCTGCGCAAGGCGCTCGCCGCGCTGTGCGGCGACGACGACTGGGGGCAGACCTGGGCCAGGGTCATCCAGCACCGCTTCCAGTCCCAGGGCGAGATGCACGGCCACGCCGTCGGGAACCTCCTCATCGTGGCCCTGTGGGAGCAGCTGGGCGACCCCGTCCAGGCACTGGACCTGGTCGGCAGGCTCCTCGGAGCGCAGGGCCGGGTCCTGCCGATGTCGGCCGTCCCGCTCGAACTTCAGGCGCTCGTCCGCGGCCACGACCCGGCGCGGCCGGACGAGGTGGGGACCGTCCGCGGGCAGGCGACCGTCGCCCTCACCCCCGGGGAGGTGCAGTCGGTCCACCTGGTGCCCAACGACCCGCCGGCGGTGCCCGAGGCCGTCGCCGCGGTCCTGGACGCCGACTGGGTGGTGCTCGGCCCCGGTTCGTGGTTCTCCTCGGTGATACCGCACCTCCTCGTGCCCGAGCTGCTGGACGCGCTCGTGGAGACCAAGGCGCGCCGGGTGCTGTCCCTCAACCTCGCCCCGCAGCCGGGAGAAACCGACGGCTTCTCCCCGCAGCGTCATTTGGAGGTTTTGGCCCGACACGCCCCTAAACTCGCCCTCGACGTGGTGCTGGCCGACTCGGCCGCCGTGCCCGACCGGGACTCCCTCGCCGACGCCGCCAGGCGTTTCGGCGCCGCGGTCGAGCTGGCGCCGGTGGCGAGTCCCCACAGCTCGCAGAAGCACGACCCGGAGCTGCTGGCCGCCGCGTACGACCGTATTTTTCGGATGCATGGAAGGATCGGCCCATGGCGATGACGGCAGCGGTGAAGGACGAGATCTCCCGGCTTCCCGTCACCCGGACCTGCTGCAGGAAGGCGGAGGTCTCGGCGATCCTGCGGTTCGCGGGCGGGCTGCATCTGGTGAGCGGGCGCATCGTGATCGAGGCGGAGCTGGACACCAGCTTCGCGGCGCGCCGGCTCAAGAAGGACATCCTGGAGATCTTCGGACACTCCTCCGAACTGGTGGTGATGGCCCCGGGCGGGCTGCGCCGCGGTTCCCGCTACCTCGTGCGCGTGGTCGCCGGCGGCGACCAACTGGCCCGCCAGACCGGACTGGTCGACGGCCGCGGCCGTCCCATCCGAGGGCTGCCGCCGCAGGTGGTCTCGGGGGCCACCTGCGACGCCGAGGCCGCCTGGCGCGGCGCGTTCCTCGCGCACGGCTCGCTCACCGAACCGGGCCGTTCCTCCTCGCTGGAGGTCACCTGCCCCGGCCCCGAGGCCGCGCTGGCGCTCGTCGGAGCGGCACGTCGGCTGTCCATCGCCGCCAAGGCCCGTGAGGTGCGCGGCGTCGACCGCGTGGTCGTCCGTGACGGTGATGCGATCGGCGCGCTGCTGACGCGGCTCGGCGCCCACGAGTCGGTGCTCGCCTGGGAGGAGCGGCGGATGCGCCGCGAGGTGCGGGCCACCGCCAACCGGCTCGCCAACTTCGACGACGCCAACCTGCGGCGTTCGGCGCGGGCCGCGGTCGCGGCCGGTGCCCGGGTGGCGCGGGCCCTGGAGATCCTCGGCGACGAGGTCCCCGAGCACCTCGCCGCCGCGGGCCGGCTGCGGATGGAGCACAAGCAGGCCTCCCTGGAGGAGCTGGGCGCGCTCGCCGAGCCGCCGCTGACCAAGGACGCCGTCGCGGGCCGGATCCGCCGGCTGCTTGCCATGGCCGACAAGCGGGCCGCCGATCTGGGCATTCCGGGCACCGAGTCGAATCTGACCGAGGAGATGGCCGACGGTCTCGTCGGATGACGGCCCGGCGCCACCGCGCCCGACCCAAAAGCGAGGGCGGTCCGCACCCTACTCGCGGGTACGGGCCGCCCTTGCGTTTCGGGCCCGCTCGATGTCCCCGCAGGGCCCCGGGGGAGGTAGGGTCGTAGGCGGTCGGGGACATCTCATATAGCCCGCCGGCGTCGAACCCGGCATACATACGAGGAGATCGGTTCGTGACGATCCGCGTAGGCATCAACGGCTTTGGCCGCATCGGTCGTAATTACTTCCGCGCGCTGCTGGAGCAGGGGGCGGACATCGAGATCGTGGCTGTCAACGACCTGGGTGACACCGCGACCACCGCGCACCTCCTGAAGTACGACACGATCCTGGGCCGCCTCAAGGCCGAGGTGAGCCACACCGAAGACACCATCACCGTCGACGGCCACACCATCAAGGTCCTGTCCGAGCGCAACCCGGCCGACATCCCCTGGGGCGAGCTGGGCGTCGACATCGTCATCGAGTCGACCGGCATCTTCACGAAGAAGGCGGACGCCGAGAAGCACATCGCCGGCGGCGCCAAGAAGGTCCTCATCTCGGCTCCGGCCAGCGACGAGGACATCACCATCGTGATGGGCGTGAACCAGGAGAAGTACGACGCGGCCAACCACCACGTCATCTCCAACGCCTCCTGCACCACCAACTGCGTGGCGCCGATGGCCAAGGTCCTCGACGAGAACTTCGGCATCGTCAAGGGTCTGATGACCACGGTCCACGCGTACACCAACGACCAGCGCATCCTGGACTTCCCGCACAAGGACCTGCGCCGGGCCCGTGCCGCCGCGGAGAACATCATCCCGACCTCGACGGGTGCCGCCAAGGCGACCGCCCTGGTCCTCCCGCAGCTGAAGGGCAAGCTGGACGGCATCGCCATGCGCGTCCCGGTCCCGACCGGTTCGGTCACCGACCTCGTCATCGAGCTCGACCGCGAGGTCACCAGGGACGAGATCAACACTGCCTTCCAGAAGGCCGCCGAGGGCCAGCTGAAGGGCATCCTGGAGTACACCGAGGACCCGATCGTCTCCTCCGACATCGTGAACTGGCCGGCCTCCTGCACCTTCGACTCCTCCCTGACGATGGTCCAGGGCAAGCAGATCAAGGTCGTCGGCTGGTACGACAACGAGTGGGGCTACTCCAACCGCCTCGTCGACCTGACGGTCTTCGTCGGCAGCCAGCTCTGATCCCGGCCGTAGGCATCCCGATGTGAGCACAGGGCTCGGGCAGCGCAACGCCGCGCTAGCCGGGCCCTGTGGCTTGTCCGCGACCCTCCCTAGGAGTCAGCAACACATGAAGACGATCGACGAACTTCTCGCCGAGGGCGTGGCCGGCAAGCGGGTATTCGTCCGCGCCGACCTCAACGTGCCGCTCGACGGCACCACGATCACCGACGACGGCCGTATCCGTGCGGTGCTCCCCACGGTGGAGGCCCTCGCCGATGCCGGTGCCCGGGTCGTCGTGGCCTCGCACCTCGGCCGCCCCAAGGGTGCGCCGGACCCGGCCTACTCGCTCGGCCCGGTCTCCGTGCGGCTCGGCGAGCTGCTGAAGCAGGACGTCTCCTGCGCCACCGACACCGTCGGCGAGTCCGCGAAGTCCCTCGTGGCGGGCCTCGGCGACGGCCAGGTCGTGGTCCTGGAGAACCTTCGCTTCAACCCCGGTGAGACCAGCAAGGACGACGCCGAGCGCGGAGCCTTCGCCGATCAGCTCGCCGAGCTCGCCGACCTCTACGTCGGCGACGGCTTCGGTGCCGTGCACCGCAAGCACGCCTCGGTCTTCGACCTGCCGGCCCGGCTGCCGCACGCGGCCGGCTACCTGATCGCCGCCGAGGTCTCCGTCCTGAAGAAGCTCACCGAGGACGTCGCGCGCCCCTACGTCGTCGCGCTCGGCGGCGCCAAGGTCTCCGACAAGCTCGCCGTGATCGACCAGCTGCTGGAGAAGGCCGACCGCATCCTCATCGGCGGGGGTATGGCGTACACCTTCCTCAAGGCCAAGGGCCACGAGGTCGGCAGGTCGCTGCTGCAGGAGGACCAGGTCCCGGCGTGCCTGGAGTACCTGGCCCGTGCCGAGAAGCGCGGTGTGGAGTTCGTGCTCCCCGTCGACGTCCTGGTCGCCCCGGAGTTCCCGGACCTGAAGACCAAGGCCCCGGCCAACCCGGCCACGGTCTCCGCGGACGCCATCCCGGCCGACCAGGAGGCCATGGACATCGGCCCGAAGACCCGCGAGCTGTACGCCGCGAAGCTCGTCGACGCGGCCACCGTGTTCTGGAACGGCCCGATGGGCGTGTTCGAGCACCCCGACTTCGCCGAGGGCACCAAGGCGGTCGCCCAGGGCCTCATCGACTCCCCGGCCTTCACGGTCGTCGGCGGCGGCGACTCCGCTGCGGCGGTCCGCATCCTGGGCTTCGACGAGACCGCATTCGGCCACATCTCGACCGGTGGTGGCGCCAGCCTCGAATACCTCGAGGGCAAGACGCTGCCCGGCCTCGCCGCACTGGAGGACTGAACCAAAGTGACTTCGCGTACCCCGCTGATGGCGGGCAACTGGAAGATGAACCTCAACCACCTCGAGGCCATCGCCCACGTCCAGAAGCTCGCCTTCGCCCTGAACGACAAGGACTACGACGCCGTCGAGGTCGCGGTCCTGCCGCCCTTCACCGATCTGCGCGGTGTGCAGACCCTGATCGAGGCCGACAAGCTGAAGATCAAGTACGGCGCCCAGGACCTCTCGGCCCACGACTCCGGCGCGTACACCGGTGAGATCTCCGGCGCCATGCTCGCCAAGCTGAAGTGCGCGTACGTGGCCGTCGGCCACAGCGAGCGCCGCCAGTACCACGGCGAGACCGACGAGCTCTGCAACGCCAAGGTCAAGGCCGCCTTCCGGCACGGCCTCACCCCGATCCTGTGCATCGGCGAGGGCCTGGACGTCCGCAAGGCCGGCAACCACGTCGCGCACACCCTCGCGCAGCTCGACGGCGGCCTGAAGGACGTCCCGGCCGAGCAGGCCGAGACCGTCGTGATCGCCTACGAGCCGGTGTGGGCCATCGGCACCGGCGAGGTCGCCACCCCCGAGGACGCCCAGGAGGTCTGCGGTGCCATCCGCGGACGTCTCGCCGAGCTGTACTCCCAGGACCTGGCCGACAAGGTCCGTATCCAGTACGGCGGCTCGGTGAAGGCGGGCAACGTCGCCGCGATCATGGCGCAGCCCGACGTGGACGGCGCCCTGGTGGGCGGTGCCTCGCTGGACCACGAGGAGTTCGTGAGGATCGTCCGGTTCCGCGACCAGTGAGTATGCGGTAGGGACGATCCGTCGTACCCTTGCGGGGGCCGGACAGGTTCGCTGTGCCACGAGGCGGCTGCGCCGCGTGGCGGGCCACCGGCCCCCGCGTCGTTCATCTCAGTCCCATTGAGTCCGAGGAAGTTGGTCCAGCCGTGGTTATGGGGTTCTCGATCGCCCTGATCGTCTTCAGCGTGCTGCTGATGCTTCTGGTGCTGATGCACAAGGGGAAGGGCGGCGGCCTCTCCGACATGTTCGGCGGTGGCATGCAGTCCTCCGTCGGTGGTTCCTCGGTCGCCGAGCGCAACCTCGACCGGATCACCGTGGTGGTCGGTCTGCTGTGGTTCGTCAGCATTGTCGTGCTTGGTCTGCTCATCAAGCTGGACAGCTGAGCACACCTCGCCGGCGTCCCGGGGGCGGGGTGTAACTCCAATCACTGGACGCGCGTTGGGCCTTACGTAGACTGGGCCCTCTTCGAGCAGCATCACTCAGGGAGTTACGACCGTGGCAAGTGGCAACGCGATCCGAGGGAGTCGGGTCGGAGCGGGGCCGATGGGTGAGGCGGAGCGTGGCGAGTCCGCCCCGCGCCTCCGCATCTCCTTCTGGTGCTCGAACGGGCACGAGACGCAGCCCAGCTTCGCGAGCGACGCGCAGGTTCCGGAAACGTGGGACTGCCCGCGGTGCGGGTTCCCGGCCGGGCAGGACCGGGACAATCCCCCCGCCCCGCCGCGCA
This sequence comes from Streptomyces sp. NPDC030222, assembly GCF_055573115.1. Taxonomy (NCBI): domain Bacteria; kingdom Bacillati; phylum Actinomycetota; class Actinomycetes; order Kitasatosporales; family Streptomycetaceae; genus Streptomyces; species Streptomyces sp. NPDC030222. The sequence goes on along the minus strand of NZ_JBVICA010000006.1, from coordinate 113,996 downwards.
CCGAGCCCTACAAGACGCACCTCGCGTACGTCAGGGAGCGGCGCAGCGACGAGGACGGCGAGGCGATCCTCGCCGAGGCGCTCGCCAAACTGCGCGGCGAGATCTGAGAATTGCGGTCAGGCCGGACGCCCCAGGGTGTCCGGCCTGAGTGCTTCGGCCCGCGGAGCGCCCGGTGCCGCAGCATGCTCCGGCCCCGATGCTTCGTCCCCGGCGTCCGCCGGCCCGTTGTCAGTGGCACCCCCTAACGTCGGTACGGAACATCACCGGAGCGGCGAGGGGGAGGCCGTGACAAAGGCCGCAGAGACCACCGAAGAGGCGGACTCGACCGGGACGGCGGAGTCGACCGGGCGCGCGGAGGCACGAGCACCCGCATGGCGCGGCGGCTTCGGACGGCTGTGGACCGCCGCGGTCGTCTCCCGCCTGGGCGACGCCCTGCGAAACGCCGCGCTGCCGCTCCTCGCCGCGTCCCTCACCGCCGATCCCCTGCTGGTCTCCCTCGTCACGGCAAGCGGCTTACTGCCCTGGCTGCTGTTCGGACTCGTAGGCGGCGCGATCGCCGACCGGGTCGACCGGCGTCGCGCCATGTGGGCCGTCGACCTGGCCCGCGCCGCCGTGGTCGGGGGCTTCGCCGTCGCCGTCGCCCTCGGGCACACCTCGATCGCCCTGCTCATCGCGCTGGCGTTCACGCTGACCGCCCTCCAGACGCTCTTCGACAATGCGGCGACCGCGCTGCTCCCCTCGATCGTCCCCGGGCAGGCACTGGGCAGTGCCAACGCCCGGCTCATGACCGGTCAGCAGGTGGCCGGCGGATTCGTGGCGGGACCGCTCGTGCCGGTCCTGCTGGCCCTCGGCGCCGCCGTGCCGTACGCGGTCGACGCCGTCAGCTACGCCGTGGCGGCCCTGCTCATCGCCTCGCTGCGCATATCGCCGCCGGAGCGGGCACCGCGGGAGCCGGGCCGCACGCTGCGCGCCGAGATCATGGAGGGGCTGCGCCTCCTCCGGCGGGACCACGCGCTGCGCGGACTGTGCGTGGCCACCACCCTGTGCAACGTCGGCGTGGGTGCCCTGATGGCCACCCTCGTCGTCCATGTCACCGGCTGGCTCGGCGCCGGTCACACCGGCTACGGCATGGCCCTGACCGGATACGCCGGCGGCAGCGTCCTCGGCGGACTGCTCGCCCGCCGGATCGGCGAGCGCATCGGACGGACGCGTTCCGTGCTGCTCGCCGGGTGCGTGCAGACCGGCTGCCTGCTGGCCCTGGGCACGTTCCGCGACCTGTGGGCCGCCGTGGCCACGCTCACCCTGTTCGGGGTGATGGGCATGGTCTGGAACGTCCAGCAGGTGACGCTGATGCAGGAGCGCACCCCCACGCCGCTCCTCGGCCGGGTCAGCGCCGCCTTCCGCACCCTGGCGGTCGCCGGGGCCCCGCTCGGCGCCGTCGCGGGCGGAGCCGCCGCCACCGCCTGGGGGCTCAACACGCCCGCCTTCCTGGCCGCCGGACTGTTCGTCACCGCCGTAGCGGCGTTGATGCCTACCTCCAAGGCCTGATCAACTAGGTTGGAGGGGCAGCGGGGCAGGTACCCAGGTACAAGAAGAAGTGGGCTGATGTCCGAGATGAACGCAGAAGGCCGTACCAGGCTCAACCAGATGCCCGAGTGGACAGCGCTGGGCAAGCACCGGGAGCAGTTCGGTGACACGCATCTGCGGGAGCTGTTCGCCGGGGACCCCGACCGCGGCACCCGCTACACGCTCCAGGTGGGCGACCTCCACCTCGACTACTCCAAGCAGCTCGTGACCGACGAGACGCTGACGCTGCTCCGGGAGCTGGCGGCGGCCGCGGGGGTGGCGGAGCTGCGCGACGCCATGTTCCGCGGCGAGAAGATCAACACGACCGAGAACCGCGCCGTGCTGCACACCGCGCTGCGCGCGCCCCGTGACGCCGTCGTCGAGGTCGACGGGGAGAACGTGGTGCCGGCCGTGCACGCGGTCCTCGACAAGATGTCCGCGTTCTCCGACCGCGTCCGTTCCGGGCAGTGGACCGGCCACACCGGCAGGCCCATCAGGAACGTCGTCAACATCGGCATCGGCGGCTCCGACCTCGGCCCGGCCATGGCCTACGAGGCGCTGCGCTCCTACACCGCGCGCGACCTGACGTTCCGTTTCGTCTCCAACGTCGACGGCGCCGACCTGCACGAGGCCGTCCGGGATCTCGACCCGGCCGAGACGCTGTTCATCGTCGCGTCCAAGACCTTCACCACCATCGAGACCATCACCAACGCCACCTCGGCCCGCAGCTGGCTGCTCACCGGCCTCCAGGCCGGCCAGGAAGCCGTCGCCAAGCACTTCGTGGCCCTGTCGACCAACGCCGAGAAGGTCCAGGAGTTCGGCATCGACCCGGCCAACATGTTCGAGTTCTGGGACTGGGTCGGCGGCCGCTACTCCTACGACTCCGCCATCGGCCTGTCGCTGATGATCGCCATCGGCCCGGACCACTTCCGCGAGATGCTCGACGGCTTCCATCTCGTCGACGAGCACTTCCGCACGGCCCCCGCCGAGGTCAACGCGCCGCTGCTGCTCGGCCTGCTGGGCATCTGGTACGGCGAGTTCTTCGGCGCCCAGTCGCACGCCGTCCTCCCGTACAGCCACTACCTGTCCAAGTTCACCGCCTACCTCCAGCAGCTGGACATGGAGTCCAACGGCAAGGCGGTGGAACGCGACGGGCGGCGCGTCGCCTGGCAGACCGGACCGGTGGTCTGGGGTACGCCCGGCACCAATGGACAGCACGCCTACTACCAGCTGATCCACCAGGGCACCAAGGTCATCCCGGCCGACTTCGTCGGCTTCGCCCGCCCGGTCGGCGACCTGCTTCCCGGCCTCGTCGCCCAGCACGACCTGCTGATGGCCAACTTCTTCGCCCAGACCCAGGCCCTGGCCTTCGGCAAGACCCCCGAGGAAGTGAGGGCCGAGGGCGTTCCCGAGGAGCTCGTCCCGCACAAGACGTTCCCCGGCAACCGCCCGACCACCACGATCCTCGCCGCCGGGCTCACCCCGTCGGTGCTCGGCCAGCTCGTCGCGCTCTACGAGCACAAGGTGTTCGTCCAGGGCGCCGTCTGGAACATCGATTCGTTCGACCAGTGGGGTGTGGAACTGGGCAAGGTCCTCGCCAAGCGGATCGAGCCCGTCCTCACCGAGGGCACCGGCGGCGAGAACCTGGACGGCTCCACCGCCGCGCTGGTCGCCACCTACCGTTCCCTGCGGGGGCGCTGACACAGTGACAGATGCCGGTCCGCTGCGCCCCGTTGTACGGCACGGGCGCAGCGGACGGCGTCGCGGTCCGGCGGGCCGGTGGCCACGGTCCGGACGGCCTCGGGCTCCAACTCCGTGGCTTTCGGCACCGGTTCGGGTGATCATGCACTCCATGACCACCAACCGCCGTACCATGCTGGCCGGGCTCGCCGGTGCCGCGCTGAGCGCCTCCCTCGCGAACGCCCTCGCCGCCACCCCCGCCTACGCCGCCGACGAGTACTCCTCGAACACCGACCTCTACACCCGGCTCGCCGGCCAGGAGGGCACCACCTACGCCCGCCGGTACAAGCGCCACGAGAGGGCGGACACGAGCTACGGGCAGCGCCACCCGTTCCACCGCACCACCATCATGGCCGTGCACGGCGGCGCCATCGAGGGCGGGACCTCCGAACTGTGCCTCGCCATAGCCGGATACCGCCCCGCCACGCTGCAGCCCTCCACCCCGGGCGGGGCCCTCCACGACTACTGGATGTTCGAGGGCATCGGGGACGGGGACAACGGGAGACTGCACGTCACCTCCACGCACAACGACGACCGCGTGGCCCTCGCCATGGCGGCGGGCAGCCTCAACGTCCTGAGTCTGCACGGCTGCAAGGCGAGTGAGGCGGGCGCTCCCGCGGACCGGCCCGAAGCGGTCGTCGTCGGTGGCCGCAACAAGGACTTCCGGGATCTTCTGTACGCGGAGCTCCGGGACGCGGGCTTCCAGCCCATCCACGGGTCGGAGGCTCCCAAGCTCGCCGGCGTCGACGAGAACAACATCTGCAACCGGACCCTGCTCGGCGAGGGCGCCCAGCTGGAGATGACCACCGAGCTGCGCAAGAGCTTCTTCGAAGAGGACTGCTTCACCGTGTCCCGGCGGGCGGGCCACACCACCGAGGCCTTCGACCGCTTCGTCGGCGCCGCACGCGGGGCCATCGCGAAGCTGGAGGCCAAGCCGGAACAAGTCGTCCTCTGACGCCGGTCCCCGCGGGGCGCCCCGCGGGAACGGAACGGCCCGGGCCGCCTCCAGGGCGGACCGGGCCGTCACACTCCGGGACCCGCTCAGGGCGACGCCGGTGGGTACAGGCCGCGCGGCAGCCGTGCGGCCGCCGCGGAGTCCAGCAGCCAGAGGGTGCGGGAACGTCCGTAGGCACCGGTCACCGGTGCCTGGACCTCCCCTGCGGCCCCCGAGAGGGCGATCGCAACCGCCCCGGCCTTGTCCTCGCCGGCCGCCAGCAGCCACACCTCGCGGGCCGCCCTGATCGCCGGGAGCGTGAGCGAGACCCGGGTGGGCGGAGGCTTCGGAGCTCCGTGCACCCCGACGACGGTGCGCTCGGTCTCCCGCACCGCGGGCAGCTCCGGGAACAGGGACGCCACGTGGGTGTCCGGGCCGACGCCCAGCATCAGCACGTCGAACGCCGGAACGCCGGTCCGGTCCTCCGGGCCCGCCGCCGCGGCCAGTTCCTCCGCGTACCCGGCTGCCGCGGCGTCCGCGTCACCGCCGTACGCGCCGTCCGACGCGGGCATCGCGTGCACCCGCTTCGGATCGAGCGGCACGGCGTCCAGCAGGGCCTCACGGGCCTGGGTGACATTGCGCTCCGGGTCACCGTCCGGCAGGAACCGCTCGTCGCCCCACCACAGGTCGAGCCGGCCCCAGTCGATGGCGTCACGGGCCGGGGCCGCGGCCAGCGCGGCCAGCAGACCGTTGCCGTTGCGCCCGCCGGTCAGCACCACCGATGCCGAGCCCCGCGCCGCCTGGGCATCCACGATCCTGGTGATCAGACGTGCCGCGGCGGCTTGCGCCATCAGGTCCTTGTCGCGGTGGACGACGAGCTGGTGAGTCGTCATGGCGTCGCCGCCTTCTTCCCGCCGGCCTTGCGGGCCGGAGCCCGGTCCGCCGCGCCTTCGGCGGCCGTCCCGCCCTCGGGGGCAGCGGCGCCGTCGCCCAGCCGGTCCACCCCGAACCGCAGGGCGGAGGCGTAGGTGTCGTCCGGGTCGAGCCTGCGCAGCTCCTCGGCGATCAGCTCCGCGGTGTCGCGGCGCTTCAGCGCCACGGCCCGGTCGGGCTGGCCGCGCATGGAGAGCGTGGCGAGCGCACCGTCCGCACGGTCCAGCACGATCGGCCCGCCGTCGGTCTCCATGCGTACGGCGGTGAGGCCGGGTCCCCCGGAGACGGCCCGGCGCACCGGGACGTCCAGCCGGTCGGCGAGCCACATGGCGAGCAGCTCGCAGCTCGGGTTGAACTCCTCGCCCTCCACCTCGACGGCGGTGACCTTGCACTCCATCTGGTCCAGCGCCGCCGCGAGCATCGAACGCCACGGGGTGACCCGGGTCCAGGCCAGATCGGTGTCGCCCGGAGTGTAGGCGGCGGCCCGGGCGGTGAGCTCCTCCACGGGCTGCTCGGCCGCGTACGAGTCCGTCACCCTGCGCTGGGCCAGGGCGCCCAGGGGGTCCTTGGCCGGGTCGAGCGGGCCCGCCATCGGCCACCACACCACGACGGGCGCGTCCGGCAGCAGCAGCGGCAGCACCACGGACTGGGCGTGGTCGACGACCTCGCCGTAGAGCCGCAGCACCACGGTCTCGCCGGTGCCCGCGTCGGCGCCCACCCGCACCTCGGCGTCCAGCCGGGACCGGGTGCGGGAGCGCGCCGAACGGGTGATGCGCCGGATGACCACGAGGGTCCGCGAGGGGTGCTCGCGGGAGGCGTCGTTGGCGGCCTTCAGGGCGTCGTAGGCGTTCTCCTCGTCGGTGACGACGACGAGGGTCAGCACCATGCCGACGGCCGGGGTGCCGATGGACCGGCGGCCCTGCACCAGCGCCTTGTTGATCTTGCTGGCCGTGGTGTCCGTCAGGTCGATCTTCATGGCCGGCGCCAGCTCCGTCCGTCTCGTGCGAGCATTTCGTCCGCCTCGACCGGTCCCCAGGTGCCGGCCGGGTACTGCGCGGGCTTGCCGTGCCGGTCCCAGAACACCTCGATCGGGTCGAGGATCTTCCAGGACAGCTCGACCTCCTCCACGCGCGGGAAGAGATTGGCGTCCCCCAGCAGCACGTCGAGGATCAGCCGTTCGTAGGCCTCGGGGCTGGACTCGGTGAAGGACTCGCCGTACGCGAAGTCCATCGAGACGTCCCGCACCTCCATGGAGGTGCCGGGCACCTTCGAGCCGAACCGGACCGTGACGCCCTCGTCCGGCTGCACCCGGATGACCAGGGCGTTCTGTCCCAGCTCCTGGGTCGCGGTCTGGTCGAAGGGGGAGTGCGGGGCGCGCTGGAAGACCACCGCGATCTCGGTGACCCGGCGGCCCAGCCGCTTGCCCGTCCGCAGGTAGAACGGCACGCCCGCCCAGCGGCGGTTGTCGATCTCCAGCTTGATCGCGGCGTAGGTGTCGGTCTTCGACTTGGGGTCGATGCCCTCCTCCTGGAGGTACCCGACGGCCTTCTCGCCGCCCTGCCAGCCGCCCGTGTACTGGGCGCGCACGGTGCTCTTGGCGAGGTCCTTCGGCAGTCGTACCGCGCCGAGCACCTTGGTCTTCTCCGCGGCCAGCGCGTCCGCGCTGAAGGAGGCGGGCTCCTCCATCGCGGTCAGGGCCAGCAGCTGGAGCAGATGGTTCTGGATGACGTCACGGGCCGCGCCGATGCCGTCGTAGTACCCGGCCCGTCCCCCGATGCCGATGTCCTCGGCCATGGTGATCTGGACGTGGTCGACGTACGAGCGGTTCCACAGCGGCTCGTACATCTGGTTGGCGAAGCGGAGCGCCAGGATGTTCTGGACGGTCTCCTTGCCGAGGTAGTGGTCGATCCGGAAGACCTGGTCCGGGGCGAAGACCTCGTGGACGATCTCGTTGAGCTCCTCGGCGGAGGCCAGGTCGTGGCCGAAGGGCTTCTCGATGACCGCGCGGCGCCAGGAGCCGCCCTTCTGCTCGGCCAGCCCGTGCTTCTTCAGCTGCTGGACGACGACGGGGAAGAACTTCGGCGGCACCGACAGGTAGAAGGCGAAGTTGCCGCCCGTGCCCTGTGCCTGGTCGAGATCCGAGATCGTCTTCTTCAGGATCTCGAAGGCGTCGTCGTCGTCGAAGTCGCCCTGGACGAAGCGCATGCCCTGGATGAGCTGCTGCCAGACCTCCTCGCGGAACGGCGTCCTGGCGTGCTGCTTGACGGCCTGGTGCACCTCCGCGGCGAAGTCCTCGTCCTGCCACTCACGGCGGGCGAAACCGACCAGGGAGAAGCCCGGGGGGAGCAGCCCGCGGTTGGCCAGGTCGTACACGGCCGGCATCAGCTTCTTGCGCGACAGGTCGCCGGTGACGCCGAAGATGACCAGGCCCGACGGCCCCGCGATACGCGGGAGCCGTCGGTCTGCGGGGTCACGCAGCGGGTTGCTGCTTGACAAGAGTTCAGCCCTCCGAGGGAGCGAGGCGCTCGAGCTCCGCCTCCGTCGACTTCAGCAGCTCGTTCCACGACGCCTCGAACTTCTCGACGCCCTCGTCCTCCAGCAGCTGCACGACGTCGTCGTAGGAGATGCCCAGCTTCTCGACCGCGTCGAGCTCGGCACGGGCCTGCTCGTACGTGCCCGCGATCGTGTTGCCGATGATCCCGCCGTGGTCGGCGACGGCCTCGAGCGTCGCCTCGGGCATGGTGTTCACCGTGCCCGGGGCCACCAGGTCGTCCACGTACAGGGTGTCCTTGTACGCCGGGTCCTTGACACCGGTCGAGGCCCACAGCGGACGCTGCTTGTTGGCCCGGTCCTTGTCCAGGGCCGCCCAGCGCTCGCTGCCGAACACCTCCTCGTACGCCTGGTAGGCGAGACGGGCGTTGGCCAGTGCGGCCTTGCCGCGCAGCTCCTTGGCCTCGGGCGTGCCCAGCGCGTCGAGACGCTTGTCGATCTCGGTGTCCACGCGGGACACGAAGAACGACGCCACCGAATGGATCTTCGACAGGTCCAGTCCGCGCTCCTGGGCCTTCTCCAGACCGGCCAGGTAGGCGTCCATGACCTCGCGGTAGCGCTCCAGCGAGAAGATCAGCGTGACGTTGACGCTGATGCCGAGGCCGATGACCTCGGTGATCGCCGGAAGACCCGCCTTGGTGGCCGGGATCTTGATCAGCGTGTTGGGCCGGTCGACCAGCCAGGCGAGCTGCTTGGCCTCGGCGATCGTCGCCCGGGTCTCGTGGGCGAGGCGCGGGTCGACCTCGATCGAGACCCGGCCGTCCTGTCCGCCGGTGGCGTCGAAGACCGGACGCAGGATGTCGGCGGCGTCCCTCACGTCCGCCGTCGTGATCATGCGAATGGCCTCGTCGACGGTCACCTTGCGGGCGGCGAGGTCGGCGAGCTGGGGCTCGTACCCGTCACCGTGCGAGATCGCCTTCTGGAAGATCGACGGGTTGGTGGTGACACCGACCACGTGCTGCTGGTCGATCAGCTCGGCCAGGTTGCCGGACGTGATCCGCTTGCGCGAGAGGTCGTCCAGCCAGATCGCGACGCCTTCGTCGGAGAGGCGCTTGAGTGCGTCTGTCATGAGAATTGCATCTCCTACTAGTCGTTACCGGCGTCAGCGCGCGGCGGCGGCGATCGATTCCCGGGCGGCGGCGGCCACCGCTTCGGGGGTGAAGCCGAACTCGCGGAAGAGGACCTTGCCGTCGGCGGAGGCGCCGAAGTGCTCCAGCGACACGATGCGTCCGGCCTCGCCGACGTACCGGTACCAGGTCAGCCCGATGCCGGCCTCGACCGCCACCCGCGCCTTCACGGCCGGCGGCAGCACCGAGTCGCGGTACTCCTGGTCCTGCTCCTCGAACCACTCGACCGACGGCATCGACACGACCCGCGTCGGAACGCCCGCCGCCTGGAGCTCCTCGCGCGCGGCCACGGCGAGGTGCACCTCGGAGCCGGTGCCGATGATGATCACCTGGGGCTCGCCGCCCTCGGCCTCGCGCAGCACGTAACCGCCGCGCGCGGCGTCCTCGTTCCACTCGTAGGTGGGAACGCCCTGGCGGGTGAGGGCCAGACCGTGCGGGGCCTTCTTGTCGTGGCGCTTGAGGATCTCACGCCAGGCGATGGAGGTCTCGTTGGCGTCGGCCGGCCGGACGATGTTCAGTCCGGGGATGGCGCGCAGCGAGGCCAGGTGTTCGACCGGCTGGTGCGTCGGGCCGTCCTCGCCCAGACCGATGGAGTCGTGCGTCCACACGTACGTCACCGGCACCTGCATCAGCGCGGCCAGTCGCACGGCCGGACGCATGTAGTCGGAGAACACCAGGAAGGTGCCGCCGTAGACACGGGTGTTGCCGTGCAGCGCGATGCCGTTCATCGTCGAGCCCATCGCGTGCTCACGGATGCCGAAGTGCACCGTGCGGCCGTACGGCTGGGCCTCCGGCAGCGGGTTGTCCGCCGGGAGGAACGACGAGGACGGGTCGATGGTGGTGTTGTTCGAGCCGGCGAGGTCGGCGGAGCCGCCCCACAGCTCGGGGATGACCGGGCCCAGTGCCTGCAGCACCTTGCCGGACGCGGCACGGGTGGCGACACCCTTGCCGGTCTCGAAGACGGGGAGCTTCTCCTCCCAGCCCTCGGGCAGTTCGCCCGCGCGGACCCGGTCGAACAGTGCGGCGCGCTCCGGGTTGGCGGTGCGCCAGTCGGCGAACGCCTTCTCCCACTCGGTACGGGCCTCGCGGCCCCGCTCCAGGGCGGACCGGGTGTGCGTGATGACCTCGTCGGAGACCTCGAAGCTCTGCTCCGGGTCGAAGCCGAGGACGCGCTTGGTCGCGGCGACCTCGTCGTCGCCGAGCGCCGAGCCGTGCGCGGCCTCGGTGTTCTGCGCGTGCGGCGCCGGCCAGGCGATGATCGAACGGGCCGCGATGAAGGACGGACGCTCGGTCTCCTCCTTGGCCGCCTTCAGGGCGCGGTAGAGGCCCGCCGGGTCGAGGTCGCCGTTGGGCAGCTGCTCGACGCGCTGGACGTGCCAGCCGTACGCCTCGTAGCGCTTGATGGTGTCCTCGGAGATGGCGGTCTCGGTGTCGCCCTCGATCGAGATGTGGTTGTCGTCCCACAGCAGGACCAGGTTGCCGAGCTTCTGGTGGCCGGCCAGCGAGGACGCCTCCGCGGAGACACCCTCCTGCAGGCAGCCGTCACCGGCGATCGCGAAGATCGTGTGGTCGAACGGGGACGTGCCGAGGGCGGCCTCCGGGTCGTACAGACCGCGCTCGTAGCGGGCGGCCATCGCCATGCCCACCGCGTTGGCGACACCCTGGCCCAGCGGACCGGTCGTCGTCTCGACGCCGACCGTGTGGCCGTACTCCGGGTGACCCGGCGTCTTCGAGCCCCACGTACGGAAGGACTTCAGGTCGTCGAGCTCCAGGCCGTACCCGGCGAGGTACAGCTGGATGTACAGGGTCAGGCTGGAGTGGCCCGCCGACAGGACGAACCGGTCACGGCCGGTCCACTGCGCGTCGGAGGGGTCGTGCCGCATCAGCTTCTGGAACAGCACGTACGCGGCGGGGGCCAGGCTCATCGCCGTACCCGGATGGCCGTTGCCGACCTTCTGTACGGCGTCAGCGGCCAGAACGCGGACGGTGTCCACGGCCCGCTGGTCCAATGCGGTCCACTCGAGGTCTGTGGTGGTCGGCTTGGTGCTCACCCTTGTTCAGGGCTCCTCTCCACATGTTCGGGTCCCGGTGACTGAGGGTGTACCGGGCGCTGTCGAGCCTACCCTCGCAGCTACGGGCATCCTTTCGAGTGCACGTCTCTCTATCCGACACAGCCAGCGTGCCGGGAGACGTCCGACTTCGCCTCCCGTCGCCGTGCGTCATCCGAGCCGCGCGTCGCTCAATACGCATGCCGCGGCCGGAGCGCTCAACACGACCCACCCCCGCGAAGATCGGTGTGCGGCCAACGTCTAGAGTGGCGTGGTACGCGCAAGGTTCGCCGGGTCCCACCGCCGGCGCTTGCTGGGATTTCTCTGTCAGGGGTGTGCGTGACGGCCGTCGAGTCCCGACCCGCGGGGGTCGCCTTGACTCCGAGCCCGGGGGGCCATCGGCCGTTCGGGGCCAGGGTCAAGGCTTTCGTGGCACTGACCAAGCCGCGGATCATCGAACTGCTGCTGATCACCACGATCCCGGTCATGTTCCTCGCCGAGCAGGGTGTTCCCGACCTCTGGCTGGTGCTCGCCACCTGTATCGGCGGGTACCTCTCCGCGGGCGGCGCGAACGCGCTGAACATGTACATCGACAGGGACATCGACGCCCTGATGGACCGCACCGCACAGCGCCCGCTGGTCACCGGTATGGTCTCGCCGCGCGAGGGCCTGGTCTTCGGCCTCACCCTGGCCGTGGTCTCCACCCTCTGGTTCGGGCTCCTCGTCAACTGGCTGTCCGCGGCCCTGTCGCTAGGTGCGCTCCTCTTCTACGTCGTCGTCTACACGATGATCCTCAAGCGCCGTACCGCGCAGAACATCGTCTGGGGCGGCATCGCGGGCTGCATGCCCGTGCTGATCGGCTGGTCGGCCGTCACCGACTCGGTGTCCTGGGCGGCCGTCGTCCTCTTCCTCGTCATCTTCTTCTGGACGCCGCCGCACTACTGGCCGCTGTCGATGAAGGTCAAGGAGGACTACGCGCGGGTCGGCGTTCCGATGCTCCCGGTGATCGCCTCCAACAGGGTCGTGGCCCGTCAGATCGTCGTCTACAGCTGGATCATGGTCGCGGTCTCGCTGCTGCTGACGCCGCTCGGCTACACCGGCTGGTTCTACACCGCGGTCGCGCTGGTGACCGGCGGATGGTGGCTGTGGGAGGCGCACGCCCTTCAGGCCCGCGCGAAGGCCGGGGTGACCGGCGGCAAGCTCAAGGAGATGCGGCTGTTCCACTGGTCCATCACCTATGTCTCGCTGCTGTTCGTGGCCGTCGCGGTCGACCCCTTCCTGCGCTGAAGCTCACGCTGGTCACCCTCGCTACCCGCGAGTAGCATCTTTTTCATGGCAGACACGCAGGTTGACGAGCAGGACCAGAAGCAGGCGGCCAAGGCGGAGCGCCGGGCGGAGAAGCTCGCCCGTCGGATCGACGCCTTCGCCAAGAAGCACGGCGGTGCCGAGGGCCAGGTCGCGTATATCGGCCAGCTGGGCGCCCGGATCGTGCTCGTCGGCGAGGACGGCGGCTGGGGCGACCTGGTGGCCCCCTCCTTCGCCGTCGCACAGAGCGCCGTGGAGAAGGCCGGTATCACCGTGCACGAGTCCTTCGACGGCGAGTTCGCCGCGAAGGTGCGCACCGGCCGCTACGAGTGGACCCGCATGGCGGGAATCCAGATCGGCGGGCCCTCCAACGGCTGACGCCGCCGCACCCGGCGCATCCCGAGCAACACCTGACGCGGGGCACACCCGTTAGGAGGGGTGGAAGCACGTCCATCCCCGTCAGGAGGGGTGGACGCACGTCCACTCCTGGGAGCCCCGGATGATCGAGACCCCGCCCCTGGTGGACCAGTACTGCCACGGGGTGCTCCGCACCGAACTGGGCCTGGGCACCTTCGAGACGCAGCTGGGCAGGACCGGGGGACCGCCCGCCCCCGGGACCACCTTCTTCGACACCCAGGCCGGCTTCGCCGTGCGCCGCTGGTGCCCTCCGCTGCTCGGTCTGGAACCCCACTGCCCTCCCGCCCGCTACCTCGCCCGCCGGCGGGAGCTCGGGGCCGCCGAAGCCGCCCGGCGACTGCTGCGGGGCACCGGCGTCGCCACCTATCTGGTCGACACCGGGCTGCGCGGCGATCTCACCGGCCCTGGCGAACTCGCCGTGGCCGGAGGGGCGCAGGCCCATGAGATCGTCCGTCTCGAACCGCTCGCCGAGGAGATCGCGGACACCTCCGGCACCGTCGAGGCCTTCCTCGCCCACCTTGCCGGGGCGGTGCACGCCGCAACGGCCTCCGCGGTCGCCTTCACCTCCGTCGCCGCGGCCCGCCACGGCCTCGCCCTCGCTCCCGAACCACCCGGACCGGGGGAGGTGCGCGGCGCCGCCGGGCGCTGGCTGGCGGGCCGCCGCGCCGGGGACCGGCTGACCGACCCGGTGCTGCTGCGCCATTTGCTGTGGAGTGCGCTCGCCACCGGACGGCCGCTGCAGCTCCACGCCGGAGCCACCGGAGCGTATCCGCGCCTCGACCGCACCGATCCGGCGCTGCTCACCGACTTCGCCGCCGCCACGGCCGGGCTCGGCACCCTCGTCCTGCTGCACGGCTATCCGTACCACCGGCAGGCCGCGCACCTGGCCGGCGCCTTCCCCCATGTGTACACGGACCTCGGCCCTGCCCTCGCCCGGACCGGCGCGCGGGCATCGGCCGTCCTCGCCGAGCTCCTGGAACTGGCGCCGTTCGGCAAGCTGCTGTTCTCCAGCGGTGCCGCCGCACTACCGGAGCTCCATGTGGTCGGCGCCCGGCTGTTCGGCGAAGCGCTCGGCCGGGTCCTGGGCGGCTGGGTCGAGGAGGGCGCCTGGGCCCGGGCTGACGCGGAACGGGTCGCGGGCATGATCGCCGCGGGGAACGCCCGCAGGGTCTACGGGCTGGAGTGACATGGACCTACGGGCCGGCACGGGCCGGGCAGGCCGCGTCCCGTGCCCGGTGGGCACCGTTTCTACGCGGCCTGCGCGGCCGTCAGCGCCGTGTCCGGCCGTGCCGTCACGGGTGCGGCGGTGTCGTCCGCACGCTCCCGCAGGCTCAGCGCCACGCGCAGCACCGCGATCCACAGCAGGCAGGAGCCCAGCATGTGCGCGGCGACCAGCATCTCGGGCAGCTTGGTGAAGTACTGGACGTAGCCCACGACCCCCTGGGCCAGGAGCACGAGCAGCAGGTCCCTGGCCCGCGCCCGGGTGTCGTCCGGCGCGTCCACGATCCGCAGCGCCAGGAACATCGCCACCCCGAGCGCGCAGACGACCCACGCGCCGATCGCGTGCACATGCGCCGCGGTCTCCCAGTCGAAGCCCATCCGGGGCACCTCGCTGCTGTCACCGGCGTGCGGGCCCGAGCCCGTGACGCCCGTGCCCAGCACGATCACCGCCAGCGTGGTCGCGATCAGCGCCCAGGACAGCTTCCGCACCGGGCGGGGGACCCTCGGCCGGGCTGCCGCGTCGCCCTCGCCCGCGCGGTGCCAGGTGATCGTGGTGACCGTGATCAGGGAGGTGGCGAGCAGGAAGTGACCGGCCACCGTCCACGGGTTGAGGCCCGCCCACACGGTGATGCCGCCGAGCACGGCGTTGCCCATCACGATCCAGAACTGCAGCCAGCCCAGCCGGGTCAGCCCGCGCCGCCAGGGCTTCGTCGCCCGCGCCGCGGTGATCGCCCAGCCGACCGCCGCGCACAGGACGTACGTCAGCATGCGGTTGCCGAACTCGATCGCGCCGTGGACGCCCTGCTCGGGCGTTGCGAACAGACTGTCGTCGGTGCACTTGGGCCAGGTGTCGCAGCCGAGCCCGGAACCGGTCAGCCGCACCGCGCCGCCGGTGACGACGATGACCACGCTCATCACGAGCGCGGCGAGCGCGGCCCGCCGGACCGTACGGGGGGACGGCGTCCAGCGCTGGGCGATATACGCGAGGGGGGTCAACACGCGCCCTATGGTAGGCGGCCGCTTGTGCAAGGATTCACGCGGGTCCTATGTCTGGATATGGGTGTCCGGACGGATGTCGGGTCCGACGAGCTGCCGGGGCCGGCGAGCTGCCAGGGCCGACGAGCAGCTGGAGCCGAAGAGCTGCCGGTCCCACGAGCTGCCGGGGCCTTCAAGGTTCCGGAGCCTCCGGAGGTGCTGAGAACCCCGCGCCTTCCCGCGCCGCTACTCCCAGCGGAACAGCCGGGCCGCCGCGCCCAGCCCCAGCACCGCCCACACCGCGAGGACGCCCAGCTCGGTCCACGGCACGGACGCGCCCTGCTGGAGCACCTCCCGCAGGCCCTCCGACAGCGCCGAGATCGGCAGCAGGCCCAGCAGCGACTGCACGGCCCCGGGGAACCTGTCCAGCGGGACGATCACCCCGCCGCCCACGAGCAGCAGCAGGAAGACGAGGTTGGCGGCGGCCAGCGTCGCCTCCGCGCGGAGCGTGCCGGCCATCAGCAGTCCCAGCCCGGAGAACGCGGCGGTGCCCAGCACCAGCAGGAGCAGCACCGTGAGCGGGTTCCCGTGCGGCGACCAGCCCAGGGCGAACGCGATGACCGTCAGCAGCACGATCTGCAACCCTTCGGTGACCAGCACCGACAGGGTCTTCGCGGTCATCAGCGCCCAGCGGGGGAGCGGTGAGGCCCCGAGCCGCTTCAGTACGCCGTACCGCCGCTCGAAGCCGGTCGCGATGGCCTGTCCGGTGAACGCCGTGGACATCACGGCCAGTGCCAGGACACCCGGGGCGAGGAAGTCGACCGCCCTGCCCTCGCCGGTGTCGACGATGTCGACGGTGGAGAACAGCACCAGCAGAAGCGTCGGGATGACGACCGTCAGCAACAGCTGCTCGCCGTTGCGGAGCAGCATCCGGGTCTCCAGCGCGGCCTGGGCGGCGATCATCCGCCCGACCGGCGCGGCGCCCGGCTTCGGCGCGTACGTCCCGGTGCCCGTGCTTGTGGTGGTCACGACCGCAGCTCCTTGCCCGTCAGTTCCAGGAACACGTCCTCCAGGGTGTGCCGCTCGACGGAGATGCTGCTCGGCATCACGCCGTGCTGGGCGCACCAGGAGGTGACGGTGGCCAGCAGCTGGGGGTCGACGACGCTCGCGGCGATCCGGTAGCCGCCGGGGACCGGCTCCGCGGCGGCGCAGCCGTCCGGGAGCGCCTTGAGCAGGGAGGCCAGGTCGAGGCCGGGGCGCCCGGTGAAGCGCAGGGTGTTCTCGGCGCCGCCGCGGCACAGCTCCTCGGGGCTGCCCTGGGCGACGACCCGGCCCGCGTCGATGATCGCGACGTCGTCGGCGAGCTGCTCGGCCTCGTCCATGAAGTGGGTGGTGAGCACCACGCCCACCCCGTCGCCGCGCAGCTCGCGCACCAGGTCCCAGGTGGAGCGGCGGGCCTGCGGGTCGAGTCCGGCGGTCGGCTCGTCGAGGAAGACCAGCTCGGGGCGGCCGACCACGGCCATGGCGAGCGCGAGACGCTGTTGCTGGCCCCCGGAGAGCCGGCGGTAGGCGGTGCGGCCGCAGCCGCCGAGGCCGAGGCGTTCGACCAGGGCGTCGACGTCCAGCGGGTGGGCGTGCAGTTTCGCCATGTGGCGCAGCATCTCGACGGCCCGGGCGCCCGCGTACACACCGCCCGACTGGAGCATCACGCCGATACGGGGCCGCAGCCGCGCCGCGTCGGCGACGGGGTCGAGCCCGAGGACGCGGACGGTGCCTGCGTCCGGGCTGCGGTACCCCTCGCAGGTCTCGACCGTGGTGGTCTTGCCGGCGCCGTTGGGGCCGAGGACGGCGGTGACCGTGCCGGCGCGCACGGTGAGGTCGAGGCCGTTGACCGCGGTTTTGTCCCCGTACCGCTTGACCAGGCCGAGCACTTCGACCGCGGGCTCTTCTCGCATGCCGGAAGTCTACGAAGGTGCGCCGGCCGGGTGGTGGGCAGGCCCATGGACCGGGCCTCCACCGTGATCGTTTCCGCAGGTCAGCTTAGGTTTACCTAAGTGATGAAGGGCACCGTGGCCGGTCCGGACGTGGGTTGTCACGTCCGAACGAATTACGCAACAATGACGTTGTGAAAAACCGCGAGGCTGTCGGGGACGCCCCCCAGGAGGAGCTCGCGACCGGGGAGCGGTCCACCCGCAACCGGGTCGCGCGGTCCATCCTGGATCACGGGCCGTCGACCGTCGCGGATCTCGCCAAGCGACTCGGCCTGACCCAGGCCGCGGTCCGCCGGCACCTCGACGCACTGGTCCAGGAGAACGTCGTCGAGCCCCGTGAGCAGCGCGTCTACGGTTCGCGCGGGCGCGGACGCCCGGCCAAGGCGTTCGCCCTCACCGACTGCGGCCGGGACGCCTTCGACCAGTCGTACGACATGCTCGCCGCCGACGCGCTGCGCTGGATCGCGCGGCACGCCGGGGGAGAGGCGGCCGTCGCACGGTTCGCCCGCGAGCGGCTGGAGGCGCAGGCCGCGGCCTACCGCGAGGCGGTGGACGCCGCGTCACCCGAACGGCGGACCGAGGCCCTTGCGAAGGCCCTGAGCGTCGACGGGTACGCTGCTACGGCCCGTAGTGCGCCCAATCCGCAGCAGGGCGAGCAGCTCTGCCAGCACCACTGCCCGGTCGCCCATGTCGCCGAGCAGTTCCCGCAGCTGTGCGAGGCGGAGACCGAGGTCTTCTCCCGCCTGCTCGGCACGCATGTGCAACGTCTGGCCACCATCGCCCACGGCGACGGGGTGTGCACGACGTTCATCCCGCGCAGCGCAGACCACCCGTCTGGCGCAGCAAAGACCACCCACACAGCATCTGCAAGTACGGCCGGGAGGAACCCCGCATGACCACCGAGATCACCCACCCTGAGCTCGAGGGCCTGGGTCGGTACGAGTACGGCTGGGCCGACTCCGACGCGGCCGGCGCCGCGGCCCGGCGCGGCCTCTCCGATGAGGTCGTGCGGGACATCTCCGGGAAGAAGTCCGAGCCGGACTGGATGCTGAAGCTCCGCCTCAAGGGCCTGAAGCTGTTCGACAAGAAGCCCATGCCGAACTGGGGCTCCGACCTCTCCGGCATCGACTTCGACAACATCAAGTACTTCGTGCGGTCCACCGAGAAGCAGGCCGAGAGCTGGGAGGACCTGCCGGAGGACATCAAGAACACGTACGACAAGCTCGGCATCCCCGAGGCGGAGAAGCAGCGCCTCGTCGCCGGTGTCGCCGCCCAGTACGAGTCCGAGGTCGTCTACCACCAGATCCGCGAGGACCTGGAGCAGCAGGGCGTCATCTTCCTGGACACCGACACCGCGCTGAAGGAGCACCCGGAGCTCTTCCAGGAGTACTTCGGCACGGTGATCCCGGCCGGTGACAACAAGTTCGCCGCGCTGAACACCGCCGTGTGGTCCGGCGGATCGTTCATCTACGTGCCGAAGGGCGTGCACGTCGAGATCCCGCTCCAGGCCTACTTCCGTATCAACACGGAGAACATGGGCCAGTTCGAGCGGACGCTGATCATCGTCGACGAGGACGCCTACGTCCACTACGTCGAGGGCTGCACCGCCCCGATCTACAAGTCGGACTCGCTGCACAGCGCCGTCGTCGAGATCATCGTCAAGAAGGGCGCCCGCTGCCGCTACACGACCATCCAGAACTGGTCGAACAACGTCTACAACCTGGTCACCAAGCGTGCCGTTGCCTACGAGGGCGCGACCATGGAGTGGGTCGACGGCAACATCGGCTCCAAGGTGACCATGAAGTACCCGGCCGTCTACCTGATGGGCGAGCACGCCAAGGGCGAGACGCTGTCCATCGCCTTCGCGGGCGAGGGCCAGCACCAGGACGCCGGCGCCAAGATGGTCCACATGGCCCCCAACACCTCCTCGAACATCGTCTCCAAGTCGGTGGCGCGAGGCGGCGGCCGCACCTCGTACCGCGGCCTGATCGAGATCGGCGAGGGCGCCGCCGGTTCGAAGTCCAACGTGCTCTGCGACGCGCTGCTGGTCGACACCATCTCGCGCTCCGACACGTACCCGTACGTCGACGTCCGCGAGGACGACGTCTCCATGGGGCACGAGGCGACCGTCTCCAAGGTCTCCGAGGACCAGCTCTTCTACCTGATGAGCCGTGGTCTGTCCGAGGACGAGGCGATGGCGATGATCGTGCGCGGTTTCGTCGAGCCGATCGCCAAGGAGCTCCCGATGGAGTACGCCCTGGAGCTCAACCGGCTGATCGAGCTGCAGATGGAAGGCGCGGTCGGCTGACGCCCGCCCCCGTACGCAGCCACTGATTTCCGACGTAGGAAGAGAGCAAGACGACAGCCATGGCCGAGGCTCAGAAGATTCCGGCGGGTTCCACCACCGCCGGCGCGATCGCGGTGGCCGCCGAGTCCACCGTCGCCACCCGTATGAGCGCTCCCCCGTCCTTCGACGTGGCGGACTTCCCCGTCCCCCACGGCCGTGAGGAGGAGTGGCGGTTCACGCCGCTGGAGCGCCTCCGCGGGCTGCACGACGGCACCGCCGTTGCGTCCGGGGAGGGCGTGCGCGTCGAGGTGACCGCGCCCGACGGCGTCACCGTCGAGGCCGTCGGCCGCGACGACGCGCGGCTCGGCAGGGCCGGCACCCCCGTCGACCGGGTCGCCGCCCAGGCGTACTCCTCCTTCGAGAAGGCCTCGGTCGTCACCGTCGCCAAGGAGACCGTGCTCACCGAGCCGATCCGGATCTCGGTCCACGGCGAGGGCGGCACCGCCTTCGGCCACCAGGTGATCGAGCTCGGCGCGTTCGCCGAGGCCGTCGTGGTCATCGACCACACCGGTGACGCGGTCCTCGCCGCCAACGTCGACTACCTCCTCGGTGACGGCGCCAAGCTGACCGTCGTCTCGGTCCAGGACTGGGACGAGAAGGCCGTCCACGTCGCCCAGCACAACGCGCTGGTCGGCCGGGACGCCTCTTTCAAGTCGATCGTGGTCACCTTCGGCGGCGACCTGGTCCGGCTGCACCCGCGGGTGAGCTACGCGGGCACCGGCGGCGAGGCCGAGCTGTTCGGCCTCTACTTCACCGACGAGGGCCAGCACCAGGAGCACCGCCTGCTGGTCGACCACAACACCCCGCACTGCCGCTCCAACGTTGCCTACAAGGGCGCACTCCAGGGCCAGGACGCGCACGCCGTGTGGATCGGCGACGTCCTGATCGAGGCGGCCGCCGAGGGCACCGACACCTACGAGCTCAACCGGAACCTCGTCCTCACGGACGGCGCCCGGGTCGACTCGGTGCCGAACCTGGAGATCGAGACGGGTGAGATCGTCGGCGCCGGCCACGCCTCCGCGACCGGCCGGTTCGACGACGAGCAGCTCTTCTACCTGATGGCCCGTGGCATCCCCGAGTACGAGGCCCGCCGCCTCGTGGTCCGCGGCTTCTTCGCCGAGCTGGTCCAGCAGATCGGGCTGAAGGACGTCGAGGAACGCCTCATCGCCAAGATCGAGGAAGAGCTGGAGGCGTCGGTCGCATGACCTTTGTCCGTGTCTGCGGGTTGAGCGAGCTGGAGGAGGACACCCCGAAGCGGGTGGAACTCGACGGCACGCCGATCTCGATCGTCCGCACCGAGGGCGAGGTGTTCGCGATCAACGACATCTGCTCGCACGCGAACGTCTCGCTGTCCGAGGGCGAGGTGGAGGACTGCGCCATCGAGTGCTGGCTGCACGGCTCCAGCTTCGACCTCCGCACCGGCAAGCCGTCCGGTCTTCCCGCGACGCGCCCCGTCCCCGTGTACCCCGTAAAGATCGAAGGGGACGATGTGCTCGTCTCCGTCACCCAGGAGTCCTGAGTCACCCATGGCAACGCTTGAAATCCGCGACCTGCACGTCTCCGTCGAGGCCGAGAACGGCCCCCGGGAGATCCTCAAGGGCGTCGACCTGACCGTGAAGCAGGGCGAGACCCACGCCATCATGGGCCCCAACGGCTCCGGCAAGTCGACGCTCGCGTACTCGCTCGCGGGTCACCCCAAGTACACGGTCACCGGCGGCACCGTCCTCCTCGACGGAGAGGACGTCCTGGAGATGTCCGTCGACGAGCGCGCCCGCGCCGGTGTCTTCCTGGCCATGCAGTACCCGGTCGAGGTCCCGGGTGTCTCGGTCTCCAACTTCCTGCGCACCTCCGCCACCGCCATCCGCGGCGAGGCCCCGAAGCTGCGCACCTGGGTGAAGGAGGTCAAGGAGGCCATGGAGCGTCTCCAGATGGACCCCGCCTTCGCCGAGCGCAATGTGAACGAGGGCTTCTCCGGCGGTGAGAAGAAGCGGCACGAGATCCTGCAGCTGGAGCTGCTCAAGCCGAAGGTCGCGATCCTCGACGAGACCGACTCGGGCCTCGACGTCGACGCGCTCCGCATCGTCTCCGAGGGCGTCAACCGCGTCCGCGAGACCGGCGAGGTCGGCACCCTGCTGATCACGCACTACACGCGCATTCTGCGCTACATCAAGCCCGACCGCGTGCACGTGTTCGCGAACGGCCGGATCGCCGAGTCCGGCGGCCCCGAGCTCGCGGACAAGCTGGAGGCCGAGGGCTACGAGGCGTACGTGAAGGGTGGCGCAACAGCGTGACGATTCTGCCGGGCCTCCTGGACACAGAGGCGCTCCGCAAGGACTTCCCGATCCTGGACCGCGTCCTGCACGACGGGAAGAAGCTCGTCTACCTGGACAACGCGGCGACCTCGCAGACCCCGCGCCAGGTCATCGACGTGCTGAACGAGTACTACGAGCAGCACAACGCCAACGTCCACCGTGGCGTGCACGTCCTCGCCGAGGAGGCCACGGCGCTGTACGAAGGCGCTCGTGACAAGGTCGCCGCCTTCATCAACGCCCCGAGCCGCGACGAGGTGATCTTCACCAAGAACGCCTCGGAGTCGCTCAACCTCGTCGCGAACATGCTGGGCTGGGCCGACGAGCCCTACCGGGTGGACCACGAGACCGAGATCGTCATCACGGAGATGGAGCACCACTCCAACATCGTGCCGTGGCAGCTGCTCGCGCAGCGCACCGGAGCGAAGCTGAAGTGGTTCGGGCTGACCGACGACGGCCGGCTCGACCTCTCCAACATCGACGAGATCATCACCGAGAAGACGAAGGTCGTCTCCTTTGTGCTCGTGTCCAACATCCTGGGCACCCTCAACCCGGTCGACGCGATCGTCCGCCGGGCCCAGGAGGTCGGTGCGCTGGTGCTGATCGATGCCTCGCAGGCCGCCCCGCACATGCCGCTGGACGTGCAGGCGCTGGGCGCCGACTTCGTGGCCTTCACCGGCCACAAGATGTGCGGTCCGACGGGCATCGGCGTGCTCTGGGGCCGTCAGGAGCTGCTGGAGGACCTTCCGCCGTTCCTGGGCGGCGGCGAGATGATCGAGACCGTCTCGATGCACTCCTCGACGTACGCCCCGGCGCCCCACAAGTTCGAGGCCGGTACGCCCCCGATCGCCCAGGCCGTCGGCCTCGGTGCGGCGGTGGACTACCTGACGTCGATCGGCATGGACCGGATCGCGCAGCACGAGCACGCGCTCACCGAGTACGCCGTGCGCCGGCTGCAGGAGGTCCCCGACCTGCGGATCATCGGCCCGAGCACGGCGGAGGACCGCGGCGCCGCGATCTCCTTCACCCTCGGCGACATCCACCCGCACGACGTCGGCCAGGTCCTCGACGAGCAGGGCATAGCGGTCCGGGTGGGTCACCACTGCGCTCGGCCGGTCTGCCTGCGGTACGGAATTCCTGCCACCACGCGAGCGTCGTTCTATCTGTACTCCACACCGGCCGAGGTCGACGCACTGATCGACGGCCTGGAGCACGTCCGTAACTTCTTCGGATGAGGGGCTGACGAAGCGTGAAGCTGGATTCGATGTACCAGGACGTCATCCTGGACCACTACAAGCACCCGCACGGGCGGGGCTTGCGGGACGGCGACGCCGAGGTACACCACGTCAACCCCACCTGCGGTGACGAGATCACGCTCCGCGTGAAGTACGACGGACTGCGCATCGCCGATGTGTCGTACGAGGGCCAGGGCTGTTCCATCAGCCAGGCGTCGGCCTCCGTGCTGAACGAGCTGCTGGTCGGCAAGGAGCTCGCCGAGGCACAGAAGATCCAGGGCGTGTTCCTGGAACTGATGCAGTCCAAGGGCAGGATCGAGCCCGACGACGCCATGGAGGAGGTGCTGGAGGACGCGGTGGCGTTCGCCGGCGTCTCCAAGTACCCGGCCCGTGTGAAGTGCGCGCTGCTGAGCTGGATGGCGTGGAAGGACGCGACGGCCCAGGCACTGGGCGAGAGCGCGGAGAAGGAGACGGCATGAGCGAGAACACCGAGACCACGGCGGAGCAGGAGTGGCCGGACGAGAGCACCTTCTCGTCCGAGGCCACGGCGCCGGCGACCACCACGCCGGCGACCGAGGAGGAGATCCGCGAGGCGCTGTACGACGTCGTCGACCCCGAGCTGGGCATCGACGTGGTCAACCTCGGTCTGATCTACGGCATCCACATCGACGACTCCAACGTCGCGACCCTCGACATGACGCTGACGTCCGCGGCCTGCCCGCTGACCGACGTCATCGAGGACCAGGCCAAGTCCGCGACCGACGGCATCGTCAGCGAGCTGAAGATCAACTGGGTCTGGATGCCGCCGTGGGGCCCGGACAAGATCACCGACGACGGGCGTGAGCAGTTGCGCGCGCTCGGCTTCAACGTCTGATCCTCCGCGCACACGCCGTACGGCCGATGCCCGCCGGTCCACGACCGGCGGGCATCGGCTTGTCCGTTTCCGGAGGAGGCCTCCGCGGGATTCCTTCCGGACGCGCCGCGCGGAGGGGCGCTCTCAGGGCCCGTAGGGAGCCCCCGCCGGGATGCCCGCCGCCCGGGCCAGGCCGGTCGCCAGGTCCTCCGTCCGGATGCGGCGGTCGACGTAGAGCAGCGTCGTGGCCGCCTGGGGGAGCAGTGCGGTCACGATCTGGCTGATCAGCGCGCCCACCACGTACATCACGAGGTACGGGGCTATGCTCCCGAAGATCTCGGAGGGCGTGGGGTCGGCGCCGGCCGCGGTCATGCCGGGCAGGCTGACGAACATGCCGACCATGGTGAAGGGCATCTGGATGAAGTAGCCGATCACCCCGGCCATGATCAGGACCAGCGCCAGGATGCCGAAGGTGCGCCACCAGGCCCCTCGCACCAGCTGGGCCGAGCGGCGCAGCGCCGCGATCGTGCCGATGCCTTCGAGGACGGCGGCGGGGGCGGCCAGGGAGAAGCGCACGTACAGCCAGAGCGACACCGGCCAGGCGGCCAGGACCAGCAGGAGCCACAGGCTCAGTCTGGCGTCGGACGAGCCGGACGACGCGGCGGTGGCGATGATCCAGACGACCAACCCGAGGACCAGGACCACGGGGACGGCTGTGACCAGGGTGGACAGCACCAGGGTTCCCATCAGTGTGGGGACCCGTGACCAGGCGCGCCGCCATACGACGCCGAAGGGCGCGGGCTGGCCGGTCACGGCCTCCTGTATCACCACGGCCGTGGCCGACTGGATGAGCGCGGTCGCCACCAGGACGGCGAGCAGGCTCACCACGAGCAGCGTGATCAGCACGAGCAGCATTGCAACGGGAGACGGGGCCGGCCCGTGGTCCTCGTCGTGTCTGAAAAGGGCGTCGAAGTCCTCCTGGACCGCGAGGAAGCCGCCGACGCCGAAGGCCGTCACGATCACGGCCACCGCGCCGTAGGCCAGGGCCGTGATGCCGAACAGCGCCGCCCGGTAACGGCCCAGGGTGGCGAAGGCGCCGCCGAGGAGATCGCCGAGACCCAGCGGCTTCAGGGGTATCACACCCGGCTTGGGTACCGGCGGCGGCATCCAGCCGACCGCTCCGGGCGGCGGTCCGTAGGGCGTGCCGCCGTAGGGGCCCCCGCCGTACGGGCCCTGGCCCAGCGGATCCTGGCCGCCCTGCGGCCCCCCGCCCCACCCCATGTCCTGTGACACCTGTGCTCCCCGTGTATCTCTTGCCCGACCCTCCCGGGCCCCTTTCCGGTGCGCACACGGTAGCGGGTGCGGCGTGTACGTTCGTCGGCATGGTCCGCCGCTACGATCCCGACCGCCGTCAGCGCATCATCGACGCCGCTCTCCGGGTGGTGGGGCGCAGCGGCATCGCGGGGCTGAGCCACCGCAGCGTCGCCGCCGAGGCGGACGTGCCGCTGGGCTCGACCACCTACCACTTCAGGACGCTGGACGACCTGATGGTCGCCGCGCTGCGCCAGGCCAACGAGGGCTTCGCGGCGATGATCCGGGAGAGCGGCGCCCTTGCCGGTCCGGACGCCGATCTGCCGACGGAACTCGCCCGGCTGATGGGGGAGTGGCTGACCGCGGACCGCGTCGGCGTGGAGCTGGAGTACGAGCTGTATCTCGCCGCGCTCCGGCGCCCGGCACTACGGCCGGTCGCCGCCGAGTGGACCGACGGGGTGGCGGAGCACCTGGCCCGGCGCACCGATCCGGTGACCGCGCGGGCCCTCGTCGCGCTGATGGACGGCATCTGCCTCCAGGCGCTGCTGACCGGCGGGACGTACGACGAGGAGTACGCACGGGAGATGCTGGCCCGGCTGGTCCCGTGACGGCGGAGGATCCCGCGGGCAGGCGGCGGGCGTTCCGTGCGCTCACGCCGTCGGCTCCCTGTGGACGCCGCGGGCATCCGGTGTGAAGGGATGACAGGGCGATGTGTACGCTCGTACACATGCCATACCTCCTCCTCGCCTGCGCGATCGGCTCCGAGATAGCCGCGACGACGGCGATGAAGTACAGCGAGGGCTTCACCAGGCTCTTGCCCTCGCTGATCACGGTCTCCGGGTACGCCGTGGCCTTCTACTTCCTCTCCCTGACCCTGAAGTCCATGTCCGTCGGCACCGCGTACGCCATCTGGTCCGGTGTGGGCACGGCGGTCGTGGCCGCGATCGGCATGGTGTTCCTGGGGGAGACCGCGAGCGCGGTGAAGCTCGCCGGCATCGCCCTCGTCATCGGCGGCGTGGTGCTCCTCAACCTCGGCGGGGCCGCCCACTGACCACGGCCAGCGCGGCCTCGACGCTCGCCGCGATGTCGGTGACCGGGTAGAGGACCTCGCGGACCGTCCGGTCGCGGTCGACGACCAGGGTCAGCCGCTTCAGCCGGCTCACGCCCGCGGCGCGGAACGTCGGCAGCCGCAGGGCCGCGGCCAGCTCCAGGTCCGCGTCGGACAGCAGGGGGAAGCGCAGCCGCTCCTTGTCGGCGAACGCCCGCTGTTCGTCGGGGCGCTGGGTGGACACGCCGTGCACGGTGGCCCCGGCGGCGGTGAACTCCGCCAGCTGGTCGCGGTAGGTGCAGGACTCCAGGGTGCAGCCCTGGGCGCCGGGGATGCCGGCCCAGCCGGGCGGGTAGGCGTCACGGCGCGCGAAGGCGCTCGGGAAGCAGTAGAGGACGGTGTAGGGGGTGTCCGCGACGGGATCGCGCGGTTCGCCGTCGTAGTCGCTGAGCGTCAGCTCCGGCAGCCGTGCCCCCTTCAGTGCGTGCACCCTCGCGGCCTCGTGGGACG
Source organism: Streptomyces sp. NPDC030222 (assembly GCF_055573115.1). NCBI lineage: Bacteria > Bacillati > Actinomycetota > Actinomycetes > Kitasatosporales > Streptomycetaceae > Streptomyces > Streptomyces sp. NPDC030222. The sequence continues at coordinate 87,576 of NZ_JBVICA010000006.1, read as the reverse complement.
CCTCGTCCGTGGTCGCCATGGTCTCCCCTTCCCCCAGCACCCAGGTGTCCCCCCAGTCCTGGAGTGCGATCAGTACGGGCAGCAGGGCCCTGCCGCGCGGGGTGAGCCGGTACTCGTGGCGGACCGGACGGTCCTGGTACGGCTCGCGCGACAGCACCCCGGCGTCCACCAGCAGCCGGAGCCGTTCGGTGAGCACCTTGCGGGACATGCCCAGTTCCTCTTGGAGCGCGTCGAAGCGGTGCACCCCGCGTGCGGTGTCGCGCACGATCAGCAGGGTCCACCAGTCGCCGACGACGTCGAGGGCCTGCGCGATGGCGCAGTCGGCGTCGCCGAGGCTCGTCCTGCGGGCCATACCCCTGTCCTTCCCCTGGCGTTGACCCGAGGCTGCCATGTTGGCATAGTGAGTTCCCAAAAGGAACTCACGGGTCCGGCGTGGAACCGCCCCGCCGCTGTCGCCCTTCACCGCTGCCCCGCCCCTCGAAGCCCCCGACCGCGCGATGGGGCGCTTCCGGAGCCTGTACGCGGGGGTCTCCGTCACCGGCACGATCCGCGCCGCCCCGCTCGGCGGCGCGCTCGACGCCACCGCGCCCGGCCTTCTCCGGCCGTTGTGCGCCGTGCTGGGCGCGGCCGCGGGCACCGCGGTGCTTGCCGGCCGGCCGGTCTCGGACGGTGAGGGCGGCGCGCACCGTGACGGCGGCCGCGGGCCCGTTCCATGAGACCGGTTCGCCCGAGCGGCCGGTGGCCGGTTAGGTTCGTGCCATGACCGACACGACTGCTTCTCGCACCACCGGCGCCGTCGCCGCCGGACTCGCCACGCTCACCGCCGACGGCACGGTCCTCGACACCTGGTTCCCCGCCCCCGAACTGTCCGCCGAGCCCGGCCCGGCCGGCACCGAGCGCCTCTCCGCCGAGCGCGCCGTCGAGCTGCTCGGCGAGGGTGCCGCCAAGGCGATCGGGCCGGACGCACGCCGGGGCGTCGAGGTGGTCGCCGTCCGTACGGTCATCGCCTCGCTCGACGACAAGCCGCTGGACGCGCACGACGCCTACCTGCGTCTGCACCTGCTCTCCCACCGTCTGGTGAAGCCGCACGGCCAGAACCTCGACGGCGTCTTCGGTCTGCTCGCCAACGTCGCCTGGACCTCGCTCGGCCCGGTCGCCGTCGACCAGGTCGAGACGGTGCGGCTGAACGCCCGTGCCGAGGGCCTGCACCTCCAGGTCACCTCGATCGACAAGTTCCCGCGGATGACGGACTACGTGGCCCCCAAGGGCGTGCGCATCGCCGACGCCGACCGCGTCCGGCTCGGCGCCCACCTGGCAGAGGGCACCACGGTCATGCACGAGGGCTTCGTCAACTTCAACGCCGGCACCCTCGGCACCTCCATGGTCGAGGGCCGGATCTCCGCCGGTGTCGTCATCGGCGACGGGTCCGACATCGGTGGCGGCGCCTCCACCATGGGCACCCTCTCCGGCGGCGGCAAGGAGATCATCACCGTCGGCGAGCGCTGTCTGATCGGCGCCGAGGCGGGCGTCGGCATCGCGCTCGGCGACGAGTGCGTCGTCGAGGCCGGTCTGTACGTCACGGCCGGCACCCGGATCACCATGCCCGACGGCCAGGTCGTGAAGGCCCGTGAGCTGTCCGGCGCCTCCAACATCCTCTTCCGCCGCAACTCGGTGACCGGCACCGTCGAGGCCCGCCCGAACAACGCGGTGTGGGGCGGCCTCAACGACATCCTGCACAGCCACAACTGACGCACGGACGGACCGGACACCGGACGCGAGGGGCTAAGCCCCTACGAGCCGTTCGTACTCCGCCCGCAGCCCGTCGGCCACCTCACGGCCGGCGGGCTGCAGCGGTTCCCGGACCGTGCCGCCGAGCAGGGCCTTGACCGTCACCGTGCCGGGCAGGCCCGACGCCATCATCAGCTCGACGAGCGGCAGCACCCGCCGGCACAGCAGCGCGGCGCCCGCGGTGTCGCCCGCGTCGTAGGCGTCGAGCACCGCCCGCATCTGCCGCGGGGCGACGTTCGCGACCGTGCTGACGAAGCCCGCGCCGCCCACCGCGTACAGCGGGAGGTTCAGCTCCTCGCTGCCCGAGTAGTACGCCAGACCGGTGCGCGCGATGCCCTTCGTGCTGTTCAGCAGGTCGTACGAGCAGTCCTTCACCGCCACGATCCGCTCGTGTCCCGCGAGCCGCAGCATGGTCTCCGGTTCGATGCGGGTGCCGGTGCGGCCGGGGATGTCGTACAGCATCAGGGGCACGCCCACGCCGTCCGCGACAGTCGTGAAGTGCGCCGCGACGGCGTCCTGCGGCGGGCGGCTGTAGTACGGGGTGACCACGAGGAGTCCGTCCGCGCCCGCCGACTCCGCGGAGCGCGCCAGGTCCACGGTGTGCCGGGTGCTCGCGCTGCCCACGCCCGCGACGACGGCCGCCCGGTCGCCGACCGCCTCCACCACGGCCCGCACCAGCGCGGTCTTCTCGGCGTCCGACGTGGTCGGGGACTCGCCCGTGGTGCCGTTGACCACCAGACCGTCGCAGCCGCCCTCGTCGACCAGGTGTGCGGCCAGCTTCTGCGCGGTGTCCAGGTCGAGTTCACCGTCCGCGGCGAACGGGGTGATCATCGCGCAGAGCGCGCGGCCGAAGGGGCGGGGTGTGCTCGTGGTCTCCATGATCCAGTCTCTGCACACAGGATCGTGAAGGTCTACTTAGATCTTCTTGAGGGGAAGGGTAAGCATTGCTCAACAAAAATGACGCACGCCCCAGGGCGGGGAGGGTGGCGAACACCCTTTGCCGCCCCGGGGCGTGAGCGCCGACGGGACTACGGACGGAAGCGCAGCACCTGCGGGTCGTGGTCGCTGTTCTGCTCCGCGAACTCCGCGTTGATGTGGACGCTGTCGTAGCTGAAGTCGCAGATCGACGGGCTGGTCAGGATCTGGTCCAGCACCTGGCTGTTGCCCTGGTAGACGTACGAGTAACGCTCGCTGCGAGGCAGCGACTTGATCGCGGCGCGCAGCGCACCACCGTCCGTCAGCGCCTTCGTGGTCTCCGAGAACTCGAAGTCGTTGATGTCGCCCAGGACGACGACGTCGGCGCGGCGCTGCACCGCGAGGATGTCCTTGACGAAGGTGTTGACCGCCTGCGCCTGCTGGAGCCGCTTCGCCTCCGACGGGCGGGCCGGCGGCTGGTGGTGGGACGCGAGGCCCTCGTCGCCGCCCTTCGAGCCGAAGTGGTTGGCGATCACGAAGACCGTGCGGCCGCGGAAGGTGAACTCCCCGGCCAGCGGCTTGCGGCTGTTCTCCCAGGCGGCGTTCGCAGGGTCGATCCGGCCGGGGGAGTGGGTGAGGGCGGCCTGGCCGCGCTCGCCCTTGGTCACCTCGGTCGCGGCCGTGGCGTCACCCGCGGAACGGTCCGTGAAGGAGACCCGCTCGGGGTTGAAGAGGAACACCTGGCGGATGTTGCCGCCGGGCTCGCCGCCGTCCTTGTTGTTCTGCGGGTCGACGGACCGCCACTGGTAGGCCGGGCCGCCGGCGGCGACGATCGCGTCCGTGAACTTCTTCAGCGTCACATCGGCGGCGACCGTACCGTCGTTCTTCGCGCCCGTGTTGTCCTGGATCTCCTCCAGGGCGAGGATGTCCGGCGAGGAGAGGTTCTTCACCGCGGCAGCGGCCAGCGCGTCGAACTTGGACTGCGGGTCGCTCGGGTCCAGGTTCTCCACGTTGTACGTGGCGACCGCCAGCTCGTCACGGCGCTGCTTGCGGGTGACCTCCCGCTGCAGGCCGTTGTCGGTCACGGTGCCGAGGGTGCGGGCGGTGAGGGTGTAGCCGCCGAACTGGTTGAAGTCCAGCGGGCCTTCCGTGGTGCCGGACAGCACGTCACCCACGTTCGCCTTCGGGAAGGGCTTCTCGGCGATGGGGGCGAGCTGCTGGATCTGCAGACGGCCGGTGTTCTGGTCCTCGTACGAGCCGTAGACCGTGCCGCCGCGGCGGTTGGCGTTCTCCCGCGGCTTCACGGTGACCCACAGCTCGTGGTACGGGTCGGTGGCGCCGACCACGCGCGAGCTGCCGATACGGACGTTCATGCCCTCCAGCGACTCGTAGCGGTCCAGGGCGTACCGCGAGGGCTGCAGCGGCAGGGAGTTGACGGAACCGCCGGCCGCGGGGTCGCCCTCGGGGGCGTACGCGGAGGGGACGGTCCTCGCGGAGAGGGTGAACGGCGTGGGCAGCGCGTTGCCGGAGGAGACCACGGTGACCGTGGGCTTGGTTATCTGGGTGATCGACTGGTTGCCGGATTTGAGGCCGCCGGGCACGTACTCGGTGACGGTGCCGGAGACCTTGACCGCGTCGCCCACGGCGACGGTCGGTGCGGAGCTCGTGAAGACGAACAGGCCCTCGCTGGTGGCCGGGTCGGCGTCGGCCTCGCTGTCGGCGGCCTGGATCCAGAAGCCCTTGGAGCCGTAGGTGCGGACGCCCGTGACGATACCGGTCACGTCCGTCACCGCCTGCCCGGCCAGCGGGGACGTGCGGGTGGTGCCCTGGATGTCGTGGATCCGGACCTCGGCGGCGGACGCGGTGGACGCACCGGCGAGCAGCCCGGCGGCCAGTGCGGTGGCCACCACCGCGGCGACCGCGGAGTGTCTGGGCAGGGAGGACGAAGAGACGGCTGGCATGAAGGAAGACTCCGGATCTTGGTCAGTGAGGGACGGAGTGAAAGATTTCTACGCGCGTCAACGACGGACACGCCGCGCGTCAATTACTGACACGCGTGAGCGACTTGTCAAGGGCCGCAGGATGCACGGTTACTGACAGGTAGATGAACCGGTCGTCATCGGGCGAATGCGTCTACGCTGAGCTACATCGCCCATCACGTCCCGGAGGAGAGCCGCCAGATGCCCGGAGACCGTCCCAGCCTGCCGCCGGTGCGGCTGCACTCCGACGCCGAACTCGCGCGGGACGCACTGGGCACGCCGCTCCTCTCGCGGGCGGCACGGCTCGCTCGCTGGGCCGGTCCCGGCACCCGCACCGGTGTGGGCGGCGAGCTGGCCGACGACCAACTGGCCGAAGCCGCGGAAGCGTTGGGTCTGGAGTCCGACGAGGAGGGCGCGGCCCTGGCGAGCGAGGCATGGCGGGTCGCGGTCGACACCGGGCTCGTCGACGTCGGCCCCGGCCCCGGCCCCGGCCCCGGCCCCGGTGCCGGTGCCGGTGCCGGTGCCGGTGCCGTCGTCGCGGACGAGGCCGGACTCCGGGCCGGGCGCGGGAACGGAGCCGGACGCGAGGGGCACGGTCATGGAACCGTCTGCGCCGGTGATAATCTCCGGCTGCTCACCGGGGGTTCACCGCGCGACGTCCTCGCGATCTGGCTGGACGCCCTGGAGGCAGTGCTCGCCGACGCCACCGCCCCGGTGTTCGACGACGTCGCGGACCTCGTCGGGGAGGACGGCCGGATCGACCTCGGCCGGCTCACCTGGGATCCCAAGGCGGAGAGTGCGTTCCTCGACGGGGTGCTCGGCAATCTCTACCTGCTCACGGCCGGCGAGAACCGGACCGGTGCCGGTCCGGTGCCGCTCCCGGCACTCGCCGCGTCGGTGATCGTCCCCGCCGGGACCGGCGAACCCACCGACGACGCCCTGGAACAGGTCTCGGACGCGATGATGCGGCTCGACCGCCAGTTCCGGCTGCTGGACGCCATCGGTCTCGTCGAGTACAGCCCGGTCGACGAAGCCCTGATGACCGAGGAGGACGAGACGGCCGACGAAGCCGTGCCGCCCGTGGACGAGGACGACGTGGCCCGGTACGGCATGGTCCGGCTCACCCCGCTCGGCCGCTACGGCGTGCGCTCCCGGCTGCTCGCGGACGGCGTCGACGCGCCCGTCGTCGGCCGACTCGCCACGCAGGACGCGGCAGCCTTCCTCGACGGGCTCGCCCGGTACTCCGAGGGCGCGGGACGGGCCGAGGCCGAGCAGTGGGTCGCCCGGCGCGAGCCCCTCGCCGCAGCGCGGGAACTGCTCGACGCGGCGCGGGGAGCCGACCCCGCCGCACCACTGCGGCGGCTGCACTGCCAGCAGGTCCTCCCGCTCACCGGCCCGGCGGCGGAACCCGCGGTCCGCGAGGTCCTCGACGACTCCGAACTGGGCGGACTCGCCCGTGTGTGGCTCGCCGAGCACGGCGCCGCGGACGTCCCGCCACCGCCGGAGGCGATGGTCTACTGGCTGGCCGTGGACACCATCGCGGCACAGCTGGCGGCATCGGGGTCAGGCTCGGTGCCCGAGGGACAACTGGCGGGCCTCCAGGACCTGGTGGAGGGCCTCGTCGGCGGCCACGGCGGATTCCTCGACACCGCGTGGCGCACCGACCACCCCGCCACGGCGGACGTCCTGGAGGCGATCGGACGGCTCCACCCGGACCGCGCCACGGCGAAGCAGGCCCGCAGGGCGGCGTACCGGGCGAGGTCCCGCGGGCGGGGGTGAAGCCCCGCGGACCGGAGCTTGCGCACGAGCCCGTGCGCCGCAGCGTCCGTGGCCCGTCCCGGCGCCGAGCCCGCGTGAGCCCACGCACAGGATCCCGCGCGAGTCGCGTGCGGCCCCGCGTCCGTTCCGGCGGCCCGACCAGGGCCGTCGGGGCGCCGGCCCGCGGAACGCCGATCGGGGCGCCGGCCCGCGGAACGCCGATCGGGGCGCCGACCCGTGGAACGCCGACCCGCCCAGGCCCGTCGGGGCGCCGGGCAGGCTCCCGCCCCTTCCGTGCACCGCGCCGCTCCTCCGGTGCTGCTCCCTGCCCGTCGCCGTCGGCCGTGCTCGCGGACGCCTCACCCCGCACCCTTCCGCGAAGGAGCGGTTCCGGCCTGCCGGCCCTGCCCGGACGACGCGTGGCGGTTCGTCGGGTTCGCTCACCCTGCTGGGACGCTGGTCCCGACCCGTCCGTCCGGCACGCGTGGTGGTCCACCGGCCCCTCCCCGGGGCATGGTGACGGACGACCGATCCTCGTCCGCGCACGTTCAACTCGCGTTCATGCGTGGGCGGGAGCGTGTCGCCGCACCGCATGACAATGTCAACGGCCCTCAGGAGGACCGATGCCGCTCAGCCGCAGGGACTTCGCCGCACGATCCGCACTCACCGGCGCCGGGATCGCCCTCACCGGCACCGTCGGCGCACTGGCCACCGCTCCCGGAGCGCTCGCCGTGGAGGCCCCCGCGGACCCGGCGGGGCACGAGGACGCCGGGGCGCGCCGGCACCGGCCCGAGCCGGGCTACGGCCCCCTGCTGCCCGACCCGAAGGGCATGCTCGCCCTGCCGGCCGGATTCACGTACCGCGTCATCACCCACAGCGGGGTCACCAAGCTCGACTCCGGCGAGTGGACCCCGTCCAACCACGACGGAACCGCAGCCTTCGAAGGGCCGCGCGGCGGGACCCTGCTGGTGAACAACCACGAGCTCAAGGGCAAGCGCTCCAAGTGGACGTACCCCGTGCCGCTCACCGAGGGCCTGGTGTACGACCCGGCCGCCGCCGGCGGCTGCACCGTCGTGGAGGTCCGTCCCGACGGGCGCGTCGCCGAGTGGGTCGGCATCGCCGGCACCTCCACCAACTGCGCCGGCGGACGCACCTCCTGGGGCACCTGGCTCACCTGCGAGGAGAACTCCGACCGGGCCGGCGAGAAGGACATGACCAAGGACCACGGCTACGTCTTCGAGGTCGACCCCTACGACCGCCGCGCCAACCGCGACCCGAAGCCCATCAAGGCCCTCGGCCGCTACGACCACGAGGCCGTGGTCATCGACCCCCGGCGCGGCCACGCCTATCTGACCGAGGACGCCGCCGGCCCCAACGGCCTCCTCTACCGCTGGGTCCCGCCGCACGGCTTCCGGCACGGCCGCGGCCAGTTCCGCCGGCTCGCCGACGACGCCGGTGTCCTCCAGGCGCCCCGCTGCTACGACCGGAGCGGACGGTTCGTCGACGATCTCTCCCGCGCCACGGCCATCGGCACGGTCTACGGCGTCGACTGGGTCGACGTGCCCGACCGGGACGCCCGGACGGTCGACGTGCGCAAGCAGTTCGGTCCCGGCGAGGTCACCCGGGCCCGCAAGCTGGAGGGCATGTGGTGGGCGGACGGCGGCGCGTACATCGTGTCGTCCTACGCCCGCGCCGAGAGCCCGGGCACGCCGCACGACGGCCAGGTCTGGTTCTACGATCCCAAGCGCCGCACCCTGAGGCTGAAGGTGCTGCTGGGGGTCAACGCGGCGCCCGGCGAGGACGGTGCGCTCGACGGCCCGGACAACATCACCGTGTCCCCGTACGGCGGCCTGATCATCGCCGAGGACGGTGAGGGCATCCAGCACCTGTTCGGTGCCACGGACGACGGCCGCACCTACCCCGTGGCGCGCAACGACCTGAACATCGGCACAGCGGAGGAGCCGGAGTACAGCGAGTTCGCCGGTGTGACGTTCTCCGCCGACGGACGGACCCTGTTCGCCAGCATCCAGACCCCCGGCATCATGGTCGCGATCACCGGCCCCTGGCGCCGTCAGCCCTGCCGCTGAAAATTCCTTGGCGGGCAGGACGGCCCACCGCCTAGAGTCGTCCACGTCCAGGTGCGCAGGCAGGACCTACTTCCACTCATAATGGGGCGGCCGCGGGTTCGAGTCCCGTCACCGGCTTCGGGCCGGTGTAGCTCAGTCGGTAGAGCACCTTGTCGGTTCCGCCGATCCCGATCTCTGGACACCACAACTTCATGCACCTCCCGGTGCGCCGGCCACGGCTACTTCGTTTCCATCGAATCCCACGCCGTGACCATCCTGATCTCGGGAGGCTCAGGCACCGGTGTGCCCGGTGCGCAGGTGACGGATACTTCTTCCGGACAGCGGGTCGCGGGTTCGAGTCCCGCCGCCGGCCGACGGCCGGCGTAGCTCAGCGAGTAGAGCAGCTGTATTCGTAGCCCGTCGCCGACTTCCGATCTCGGGCACGCCGCTCTGCCGTGCCTCCCGTACGTGTGAGTACGGGGGAACCACCATGGCACGTTTCAACATCCGCGCGCCCAGGCGCGCACAGGTCACCTCGCCCGTGACGACGACCGGGCGGACCACGGTCAACCACAACGGCGGCCGTGGACACCTCAGGGACGCCTGCTCCGAGCTCTTCCTGCTCGCGGTCGCCAACTTCGTGTCCCAGCAGACCTTCTACGAGAGCGGTGAGCAGCGCGACGACCGCTATGCGGCACTCGTACGCCGGCTCGCCGTCGAGGATCCCGCGTGGACCGCGGGACTGCTCGGCTGGCTGCGCGGCGAGGGAAACATGCGGACCGCGTCGGTCGTCGGCGCCGCCGAGTACGTGAAGGCACGTCTCGAGGCCGGAGCCGAGGACGGCCCTTCGAACCGTCAGGTCGTCGCCTCCGTGCTGCGCCGCCCCGACGAGCCCGGCGAGCTGCTCGCCTACTGGACCGCGACGTACGGCCGCAATGTGCCCAAGCCCGTGAAGCGCGGGATCGCGGACGCGGTGCGCCGCCTCTACTCCGGTGCGTCCCTGCTCAAGTACGACACCGCGTCCAAGGGCTACCGCTTCGGCGACGTCCTCAACCTGGTGCACGCCGCCCCCGACCCGGCCAAGCCCTGGCAGGGCGAGCTGTTCCGGTACGCCCTGGACCGCCGGCACAACCCCGACACCGCGGAACCGCCCGTCTCGGACCGCACCCTGACGGCCCACCGGGCGCTGATGGCCGTGCCGGTGGCGGAGCGCCGGGCCGTGGTCACCGCCCCGGACGCCGCCGAGCGGCTGAGCGAGGCCGGTATGACCTGGGAGGCTCTCGCGGGCTGGCTCCAGGGGCCGATGGACGCCGCCGCGTGGGAGGCCGTGATCCCGTCGATGGGGCCGATGGCCCTGGTGCGCAATCTGCGGAACTTCGACGAGGCGCGCGTCTCGGACGAGGTCGCGGCGCTGGTGGCGGCGCGGATCTCCGACCCGGACGCGGTCGCGAGGTCGCGTCAGTTCCCGTTCCGCTACCTCGCCGCGTACCAGCACGCGCCGTCGCTGCGCTGGTCGTACCCGCTGGAGAAGGCGCTCGGCCACTCGCTGGCGAACGTGCCGGAGCTGCCCGGCCGGACGCTGGTCCTCGTCGACCGTTCGGGCTCCATGTTCTACTCGCGGCTCTCCGACCGCTCCGAGCTCACCCGTGCGGACGCAGCGGCGGTCTTCGGTACGGCCGTGGCGATGCGCGCGGCCGACGCGGACCTCGTGGAGTTCGGTACGAGCAGCGCCCAGGTGCGGTTCCGGAAGGGGGAGTCCGTCCTCAAGGTGCTGGGCCGCTTCGACAACCTGGGCGGCACGAACACCGCGGAGGCGGTGCGCCGGCATTACCGGAAGCACGACCGGGTGCTGATCGTCACCGACGAGCAGGCGGCGTACCACCGCCTCGGCGACCCCACCTCGCTGGTCCCGGCGGACGTCCCGGTCTACACCTGCAACCTCGCGGGCCACCGCACGGGCCACGGCCCCTCCGGCACGGCCGCCCGGCACACCTTCGGAGGCCTGTCGGACGCAGCGTTCCGTATCGTCCCGCTGCTCGAGGCGGGCCGGTCGGCCCGCTGGCCCTGGGAGGACTAGGGGTCTTCCCGGTCCCACCGGAAGCGGGCACCTCTCGGCCGGAGTCCCCGTCCGATGTCGGTGCCCGCCGCTACGGTGGAAGCTCATCCATCCGAGCTGCTGGCGCTCCTCGGACCCGGCCCCGTCCCCGTGATGCAGGGGGCGGGGCCTTCCGCTGCCCGGAGGCGCCCCTTCTCGTACTCCGCCTCCGGACACGATCGATCCCGTCGACGCCCCCTGCGCGGACCTCCCCGAGTCCGTGGATGGACGATCGCGTGCATGGATTGAAAAAGTCCGGCCGCGGGGATGGAGAAGTGGTTCCGGATCGGTGCACGGGAAAGGGAGGTTCGATGGAACACGCCTTGAGACGCATCGGGTCCATGCTCCTGAGCATGGCGACGCTGATGACCCTCAGCAGCGCCTTGGTTCTGGTGTCAGCTTCTTCGGCAAGTGCCGCCGACAATCGCTGTCTCGACAAGTACGGCAGCTCCTGGAACGCGGGAGGAAGGCCGCAATGGCTGGGAGCGGTCCAGGCGACCAAGGCCAGGGGCGTCAGGACCGTCGCGGAGGTGGCGGGCCCGAGCACCTCGGACGGGGCACGGGTCGTCATCTGGGAGAACCGCAATGAGACGCCGCAGCTCTGGTGTTTCAGCAAGGAAGGCTCGGTCGGTTCCTACTCCTACTACCGGATCAGGAACCTCTACACCGGGAAATGCATGGACATCCAGGGGCCGTGGACCGGCAACGGCGTTCGTGTGCACCAGTGGAACTGCAGTGGCTACGTCTACCGGTCCAGTCAGCAGTGGATTCTGATCGCCCACGGAACCAAGTGGATCGAAGGCGGCTACAAGACCGTCTACGAGTGGCAGAACCGGTTCAACGGCGGCGCCCTTGACGTGAACAACCACCTGACGGCGAACGGGAGCTACACGCAGGTGTGGCAGTTCAACAACACCGAGAACCAGCTCTGGTACTGAGACCGGTGTCCGCGGCGGCCGCCTCGCATCTCCGGCGGCCGCCGCACGGCACGTACGCGTGCGGTCGTCGGGAGCCGGCGGGGCCGTTGGCCGGATCAGGCCTGCGGTTCGCTGATGTTGACCATCCACGTGATGCCGAACTTGTCCGTGCACATGCCGAACACATCGCCCCACATCTGCCTTTCCAGCGGAACCGTCACGGTGCCGCCGTCGGACAGCTTGTCCCAGTAGCCGCGCAGGTCGTCCGAATCGTCGCCGCTCAGGCTCACCGCGATGTCGTTCCCCGGCCGGTGCTCCATCCCGGGCGGGGAGTCGGCGCCCATCAGCGTGAATCCGCGGTCGGTCTCCAGCAGGCTGTGCATGATCTTGTCGTCCTGCCCGGTGCCGCCCCCGGACTCCCCGTAGGTGTTCAGCGTCAGATTGCCGCCGAAGACGCTCTGGTAGAAGTCCATGGCCTGCTGCGCGGTGCCGGGGAAGCTGATGTACGGGTTGAGGCGAGATGACACGATCTGCTCCTTCTGTGCCGATTTTCCTGTCGGCAGCCTACGCGGGCGGAAGGTCAGACGGACGGACGGAGCGCCGCGCGTGCCCCGTCCAGGGCGAGGCGCCAGGGGAAGTGCTCGGGGCCGAGGTCACCCAGCGGTACGGGGAACCGGCCGTCGCCGTCGAGGACCGAGACGCCCGCGCCCCGCAGTGTCGTCAGGGACTGGACGTACTGCGGGTGCCGGGTCTGGGCGGTATTGGTGCACGGAACGGTGATCGTGGGGACGCCGCTGCCCATGGCCTCCGCGGCTATGCCGACCACCAGCGATCCGGTGAGCCCCAGCGCCCAGGCGTTGAGGCTGTGGAACGTGGCCGGCGCGAGGAGGACCGCGGTAGGCTCCGGCCACACGTCCGGCTCGCCGGGCATCCGGTACGCGGTCCTGACCGGGTGGCCGGTGAGTGCTGCCAGCCCGTCCAGACTCACCTCCAGCCAGCGCGCAGCGGTGGGGGTCAGCCCCAGGCAGACGTCCCAGCCGTCGCTCTGCGCCTCCTCGACGACTCGGGCGATGTCGAAGACGGGAGGTGCGGCGCTGCTGAACAGGTACAGGGTCGGTGACGTCATGCCCGCTATCCCACCCTGCACAGTGGATCTTGGTCAACTCGGGGTCCGCGCCCTTTCGGCCATGGTGCGGACGCGCCCTGCAGCGCCTCGGCGGCGGATTTGACCATGCCCCGTACGCGAAACGCCCACTATCGCGCGGCGAATCCGTGAGGGGCTCGGCGCCGGCTGACCGACGAGCATCTCGACGCCCTGCCGGTCACTGTCATCCGGGCCTCGCCGAATGGCGGCCCTAGTTCCCGCCGGAATCCTGCTGGTTGTCGGTGTTCTGCGGCTCGTGCTGGGTGGTGCCCGACTCGTCCTGCGGAGCGGTGTCAGTGGTGCCCGGGTCCTGCTTCGGGGCGGTCCCCGGGTCGTGTTGTGTGGTGCCCGGGTCCTGCTTCGGGGCGGTGTCCGGTTGGTGTTGTGTGGTGCCCGGGTCCTGCTTGTTGGTGCCAGTGTTCTCAGGCTTGTCCACCTTGCTGCCCGAATCGTCGTCTTCTCCGAACACCTCTGGGGTGATCTTCTTCAGAATGTCGACGGGCTCCTTTATCTCCTCATGTTCGAGGAGGGCATAGGTGACGATGTATCCCTGGCGATAGCCCTCGCGCAGCCCATACGCGGCGGGGTTGTAGCCCTTCGGCACAGGCGGCATGGCCCGCTTCACGTTTTTGCTGAAGTCGGCACGGGCGTCCTTTTCACCCTGCACCCAGCCCTTCGTGCGGGCCTGACTGTACTCGGGGACGGTGGTGACGTCCGGCTTCGGCTCAGGGTCGACGTTCGGGGCTGCCGTCATGACGTGCGCGGGCGCAGGGGCGGCGGCGGCCTGTGTGGTGACGACCGGCGACAGCACGAGGGAGGCGACAAGGCCGGGAGCAAGCAATATCAGTGGTCGTTTGTTGCGCACAGCAATCTCCTTCCCACGGACATACGTCCGTCGGAGGGGCGGTGCGCCAGGCCGATATGGAACGCGGCATCTATGGCCGGCCACAGCCTGCAACGCCTCGTCGCACACCGCTGAGCCGCTGCTTGGAACCACCAGCTGCCGTGAAAAGGGACTCCTACGGGAACAGCCTTGCACTTGGCGGCCCACCGAACAAGATTCGGAAGTGGCCCTCCAGCCTTCGGGTACCGCGCCCGCCGCGCGGCTCCCCAGGCCGCCCGGACGGTTGGAAGCGGTGCCTCACGTGACGCTGATGGCCCCCTGACCTGCGATTTCCTACAGAGCCTCGGCTGCCGGCTTCACCATCCCGCGCACCGTGCGGGCCTTCACGAAACTGCCCATGGCCGTCATCTCCCATTCGCCGCTGAACTGGCGGATGAGTTTGGCCATCATCACGCCCGTCTGCGGCTCGGCGCTCGTCAGGTCGAAGCGGACGAGCTCCTCGCCGCTCGTGGCGTCGATCAGACGGCAGTACGCCTTGGCCACCTCGGTGAACTTCTGGCCGGAGAAGGAGTTGACCGTGAAGACGAGGCCGGTCGCCTCGGCGGGGAGGCGGCCCAGGTCGACGACGATGACCTCGTCGTCCCCGCTGCCCTCGCCGGTGAGGTTGTCGCCGGAGTGCTTGACGGCGCCGCCCAGGATGGACAGTTTGCCGAAGTAGCAGCTGTCGAGGTGGTTGCGCCGCGGACCGTAGGCGATGACGGAGGCGTCGAGGTCGATGTCCTTCCCGCGGTACGCGGGCTCCCAGCCCAGGCCCATCTTGACCTGGCTCAGCAGCGGGCGGCCGCCCTTGACCAGCGAGACGGTCTGGTTCTTCTGGAGGCTGACCCTGCCCTTGTCGAGGTTGATCTTGCCGCCGGCCGGTGCGGCGGCCGGGGGCGCGGCGGGGGCAGGTGGCGCGGCGGCGGTCCGCGGGTCCACGGGGGCGGGGGCCGCCGGGGCCGGTGCGGCGGCGGGCTGCTCGTCGACCGTGACGCCGAAGTCGGTGGCGATGCCCGCCAGGCCGTTCGCATAGCCCTGTCCGACGGCCCTGACCTTCCAGGCTCCGTTGCGCAGGTAGACCTCCATGACCACGAGTGCCGTCTCGGCGCCGAGCTGCGGCGGGGTGAACGTGGCGATCACGGCGCCGCCGTCGGCGTCGCGGACCGTGGCGGTCGGCTCGATGCCCTGGAAGGTCTGGCCGGCCGCGTCCGGGCTCGCGGTGACGACAATCTTCTCGATGCCCGCCGGGACGGCCGTGGTGTCCACCACGATGGCGTCGGGAGCGGCGCCCGCGCCGGACCGGTGGGTGACGCCCGGGCCGGTGGGCTGGTTGTAGAAGATGAAATCGTCGTCGGAACGCACCTTGCCGTCGGCGGTGAGCAGCAGACCCGACACGTCGAGCCGCACCGGTGCGGTGACGTCCACCACCACACGGGCGGTGGGGAGCGGGATGTTCGAGCCAGGGGTCATAGCGGTCATGCCCCTCGTAACGAGCGAGGCCGCTTTACCGTTCCCTTACCTGCGGCCGGAGGCGTTGCCACCTGCGGCCGGGGCGTTGCGCGGGTGGTTCCGGGCGGTGCGTTCGTTGCCCCGTTTGTAGTTCCCCGTCCAGCGGGCCATCACCAACTGGGGGTCACCCGCCTCGCATTCCGCGAGGAACCGCTCGGCCCGGCTGCCGCGGAGGGTTCCGGCGGAGCGGCCGCCGTGGGTGATGACGACCGTTCCGTCCGGGCGCTGGTCATAGGTGAATCCTGAGGGTCTCGGCATGACTCCCAATCTGTCGTCGGCGGTACCGCACGGCAACGGAATTTACGCACGGAGCGACCGGGTGAAGGGCGGTGGCCGCCGATGAGTTCCCTGTGCGGCGGGGGTCCACCCTTCGAGGGCCGCCGCGACGGCGCCTCCGGCACGCGAACCGGCACGAGAACCCGACACGGGAAGCCCGACACGCAGGACCGACACGAGCCCGACACACGAGCCCCGCCACCACTCCGAACACACGAGAGGACGACACTCATGACCACCGCGATCGACCTCCGGCCGGCCACCCACCGGGTCACCCGGCTGCTGGAGCACATCGATGACGGCCAACTGGACGGTCCCACTCCCTGCCCCGGCTACGCCGTGCGGCATCTGCTCGGGCACTTCACCGGACTCGCCCTCGCCTTCCGGGACGCGGCCCGGAAGGACCTGGGGCCCACCACGGACACCCCGCCGGGCGTCGGGGCACTGCCGGAGCCGCCCGGCGACTGGCGCACCCGGCTCCCGCGGCTGTTCGAGGAACTGGCCGAGGCATGGAGCCACCCGGACGCCTGGGAAGGGCAGACCCGGGCCGGGGGCGTCCCCCTCCCGGGTGAGATCGCCGGACGGGTCGCCCTCGACGAACTCGTCGTCCACGGCTGGGACCTTGCGCGCGCCACCGGTCAGGAGTACGACGGGGACGACGCGAGCCTCCGGACCGTTCTCGCGTTCCTGGAGCCCCTTGCCGAAAGCCCCGACAGGTCCGGCATGTTCGGCCCGGTCGTGCCCGTACCCGCCGACGCGCCCCTGCTGGACCGGGTGATCGGGCTCAGCGGCCGGGAGCCCTCCTGGCGGCCCGCGCGCTGAGCCGCCCGAGACGCACCCGGCGGCAGCCGGGTACCGGTCCCCGCGCCGGGAACGCCGAGCCGCCCGCACGACGGCCATACGGGGATGGCCACACGGAGGACACCGGCCGCGGCTGCCACGCGTCGGAACCCGAACGGGCCCCGGGCGGGGAACAATCCAGCACGCCCCGCCAGACGATCCCCGTACACCGAGGAGACACATGCCAGGGTCAGAGCAGGTCACCGACCGGCCCGCGCACCTCAACGCCGTCGACCGCCACTTCCGGATCAGTGAACGCGGCTCGACCGTCACCAGGGAGGTCCGGGGCGGCTTCGCCACGTTCTTCACCATGGCCTACATCCTGGTGCTCAACCCGATCATCCTGGGCAGCACCCGGGACAAGTTCGGCGACGAGCTCTCCGGACCCGAGCTGGTCACCTCGACCGCGCTGGTGGCCGCCGTGATGACGGCGATCATGGGCCTCGGCGGCAACCTCCCGCTCGCGCTCGCCGCCGGACTGGGGCTGAACGCCGTGGTCGCCTTCCAGCTCGCCCCTCTGATGAGCTGGCCCGACGCGATGGGCGTGGTCGTCCTCGAAGGCCTGGTGATCTGCCTGCTCGTCGTCACCGGTCTGCGGGAGGCGGTCATGCACGCCATCCCGCAGGCCCTCAAACAGGCCATCAGCGTCGGTATCGGTCTTTTCATCGCCTTCATCGGCTTCATCGACGCCGGGTTCGTCACCCGCATCCCCGGGGAGCAGGGGACCGTGCCGGTGCAGCTGGGCGCGAACGGTCAGCTGTCCGGCTGGCCCGTCCTGGTGTTCTGCTTCGGCGTGCTGCTCACGATCTCCCTGATGGTGCGCAGGACGCGGGGCGCCATCCTCATCTCGATCGTCGTCACCAGCGTCGTCGCGATCGTCGTCAACGAACTGGCCACCATCCCCCCGGCGGCGTGGGGCCTGACCATCCCGGCCGTGCCCAGCCAGGTGGTCGCGGCACCCGACTTCGGGCTCGTCGGCCAGTTCAGCCTGTTCGGCGCATGGGAGCAGGTGGGGGCCATCACCCTCGTCCTGCTGGTCTTCACCCTGCTCCTCAGCGACTTCTTCGACACCATGGGAACCGTCGTCGGCGTCTCCAACGAAGCCGGACTCCTGGACGAGAAGGGCAGGGTCCCGAACCTGGGCCGGGTCCTGTTCATCGACGGTGCCGCCGCCGTCGCGGGCGGGGCCGCGTCCTCCTCCTCGGCCACCTCGTACATCGAGTCCGCGGCCGGTGTCGGAGAGGGCGCCCGCACCGGCTTCGCGTCCCTGGTCACCGGGGCGCTGTTCGCCGCCGCCATGTTCCTCGCCCCGATCGCCACGGTGGTCCCCGCCCAGGCTGCCGCGCCCGCCCTGATCGCCGTCGGCTTCCTGCTGATGGCCCAGGTGCGGTTCATCGACTGGGAACGCTGGGACGTCGCCATCCCGGCGTTCCTCACGATCGCCGTGATGCCGTTCAGCTACTCGATCACCAACGGCATCGGCGCCGGCTTCATCGCCTACGTCGTCATCAAGACGGTGCTCGGCCGCCCCCGTGACGTGCACTGGCTGCTGTGGGGCGCGGCCGCCCTCTTCACCGTCTACTTCGCCATCGTGCCCCTCCGGGAACTGCTCGGCATCGACTGACCGCGGCCGGGATTCCCGGTCCGTCCGGTTATCCACTTATCCACCCGATTCTCGGGTTGGCCTGCCGGGCCGGAATGCGACGTCCTAAGATGGCCCCTTGTGATCAATGACCCCGCATGGCACGTGCTCGTCGAAGTGAGCGACACCTTCCATACCTGGACCGGCCCCCGCACGGTCGGTGCGACCCACCAGTGGTGGCCGGTGGAGACCCGCCCGGTCGACGGCGACCGGGCGCAGGCGGTCGCGGACGCGGAGGACATCGCGCGCACGTACGTCCCGTACGACATGGGGCGTCGGGGCAGGACGCCGGGCCGCAGCGTCTTCCGCGTCGGGGACGGCGGGTGGCTGGTCAAGCTCTCCGAGGGGCACAATCTCTGCCACGTCAGGATCTCGCTCGCCGAGCTCGTGCACACGCAGGAGGAGGCCGAGGCGTCCCCCGGTGCGGGAGGCGCTCCGGCGAAGGGGCAGCTGCGGGCGCTGCTCGGCCTGTGACGCCGTGACGCCGTGACGGTCAGCGCGGGGTGATGAAGCCCGACTCGTACGCGGCGATCACCGCCTGGGTGCGGTCCCGGGTCCCGGTCTTCGCGAGGACCGCGGCCACGTGCGTCTTCGCCGTCGCGGGGCCGACCCCCATGCGGCCGGCGATCTCCGCGTTGGAGAGCCCGGTCGCCATCAGGCGGAGGACGTCCGCCTCCCTGTCGGTCAGCCGGGCCGCCCACGGCGGCGGAGCCGGCCTTCGCGGGGCATGGGCCCCGGCGAGGGCCCGTACCGCCGCGGGGAAGAGCAGCGTGTCGCACCGCGCCACCAGCCGCACCGCCTGGACCAGTTCGTCGGCGGCCGCCCGCTTCAGCAGGAAGCCGGAGGCGCCGGCGCGCAGCGCGTCGTAGACGTACGCGTCGTTCTCGAATGTGGTCACGACGACGATCCGCGGGAGGGCCGCGCCGTCCTCGGGCGGGGTGCCGAGGATGCGCTCGGTGGCTCGGATCCCGTCGATCTCCGGCATCCGTACGTCCATCAGCACGATGTCGGGGCGCAGTTCGCGGGTCACGGCCACCGCCGCCGCGCCGGTCGCGGCCTCGCCGACGACCTCCATGTCGTCCTCGGCGTCCAGGATGACCCGCAGCGCCGTACGGACCATCCGCTCGTCGTCGGCGAGGACGACCCGGATCCCGCTCATCGTGCCCCTCCCAGCGGCAGGCGTGCGGTCAGCCGCCACACCCCGGAGTGCTCCCCGGCCACGGCCGTGCCGCCCAGCAGCTCGGCCCGTTCGGCCATTCCGCGCAGCCCGCGGCGCCCTCCCGGCCGGACCACCGGCGGGCGGGCCGGCAGCGGATTCTCCATGACGATCTCCAGTTCCTCGTTGCCGACCGTGATCCGCAGGGTGACGGGCGCGGCACCACCGCCGTGCCGCAGGGCGTTGCCGAGCCCTTCCTGGACGATGCGGTACGCCTCGCGGGACAGCGGTTCCGGAACCTCCGCGAGGCTTCCGCGCGTGGTCAGACCGACCTCCACTCCGCCCGCGGTCAGCAGGGTGTCCAGGGCGTCGAGCGTGGGGCCGGTCGGTTCGTGCCCGTCGTCGCCCTGCCGCAACAGGCCGAGGACGGCGTCCAGTTCGCCGACGGTGCGGCGGGTGGTCTCCTCGATGGCGACGAGCGCCTCGCGTACGAAGCCGGGGTCGGTGTCCAGGACGCGCCGGGCCGCACCCGCCTGCAGCGTGACCGCGCTGAGGGCGTGTCCCACCGAGTCGTGGAGTTCACGGGCCAGCCGGTTCCGCACCGCGAGCTCCGCGGCCCGCCGTTCGACGGCGGCCAGCCGGTCCGCGGGCGTCGGCCCGAGCAGCACCGGCGCGAGCCGGGCGAGCAGCCGGCCGGCCGCCGCGGCGCAGCCCGCCAGCCCCAGCAGCATCAACAGCCCCGCGGGCACCGCGGCGAGCCGGGCCCATGGTGCGTCCATCGCCCAGTACTCGGCGAGGAAGGAGTCGCGGAGCGCGGCCGAGAACGGCAGGACGAGCAGTGCCACCGCGAACGGCGGCACGGCCAGGGACATCCCGCTGACCAGCCCGCCGAGTCCCACGTGCAGCGTGAACCAGCCGGCCGTACGCGCCCTCGCCTGAGGGGACCGGGCGGGCCCGTCGGCGAACGCGGTGGCCGGCAGCCCGCACATGGCACGGGCGGCGGCCACCGACATCGGGCGGGTCAGCGGGAAGACCGACGCCGTGAGGGCGGCGATCGGCAGGGCCACCGCGTACGCCCCGAACTGCATGGCCGTCGAGGCACCGAACAGCCAGCCGGCTTCCGCGCCCGCGAACATCACGACGATCACGGACCCGGCCAGCCAGTACGGCATCAGGAGGGCGCCGCCGAGGATCAGATGGACCCAGCGCAGCCGCGCCCGGGCATCGAACAGCAGGGTCACCGGGCGTGCCGCGCCGCCGAGCCGCGTTCGGCGAGGAAACGGGCGCCCATGGCGACGACCAGCATGCCGATGATCATCCGGACAGCGTAGACCAGCACCATCAGCGCCGTGGGGCCCTGCTGCGCATCGCCCGGTTCCAGCACGAAGGACAGCATCATCCAGCCACCCCAGGCGCCCACGGTGCCGGATCCCACCCACGCCAGCGCGAGCGGCACCCGCACCGGCCGGCCGGCGCCCCTGCGGAAGGCGAGCATCAGCACGCCGGCCGCGGCGCACAGCGCGTACAGGGCGTGGAATCCGTCGAGGACCCGGGCGTCGGCGGTCCGCCCATCCGCCAGGGCCCCGGCGAGCCCCGCGTCGCCACCGGACGCCCAGATCAGGTGGAACGTCACCGGTACCAGGGAGAGCAGCGCGACGGCGACCGCCGCGATACGCAGGGCCGGCGCCGGCGGCTCGTCGGGCAGCTCGTCGGCGGTTCCCCGCCACAGGTGACCCCAGCGGTCGCGCGCGTAGAGCACGAAGAGGGTTCCGAGGGCCAGACCCTGGAGTATGAAGCCGCTGTAGACGACGGAGAACACCCACTCCTCCAGGAACGGCTCGCGGCCCGGACCGCTCGCGGTGGCGACCTGTGCACCTGCGAGGCGCAGCAGCACCTGCGCGGGGAAGCCCAACATGATCGGAACGAGCAGGCCGGTGGCGGCCCACATCGGCAGGACCAGCAGCCAGGCGGGCACCCGCCGGCCCCAGTCCTGAGTGAGCAGCAGGGCCAGGACGACCACCGCGCCGTCCATGAGCACGGTGAGTCCGTTCGCGACGATCATCGTGCCCGGGTCCTCCAGGAGCACGCTGCCCTCGGGGATGCCGAGGTGGCTCCCGGCGATCCAGGCGAACTTGAGGGAGAGGTAGGGGACGCAGGAGAGGACGGTGACGAGCCGCAGCAGGGCCGGCAGGCGGCCGGCGCGCCGGGCGGTCGGCGTGCCGACGGTGGCGAGGGATGTCCGGGTCATGTCGACCAGCATTCCGGCCGGTGGTGGTGCCCACGTCGTGCGTGGTGATGATCCGTCTCCGCCGGACGGCGGAGACGGACTGTCAAGGGTGTCGTCAACGGCGTTGTCGGCGGCGGCCGTTGTCGCCGGACCCGTGTACGGCCCGGCGGCCGGTCCGGGGAGCTGCCCGTCCGGGCCCCCGGCCGAGGCCGTCGCCGGACCCCGTCCCCCTTGTCCTCAGCCGCGGAGGGCGAGGACCACCTCGTCGATGTTCTCCCCGCGCGCATGGGCGAAGCCACGGTCGTGCCCGGTCACGACGAAGCCGCACTTCTCCAGCACGCGCAGGGACCCGGTGTTGTCGGCCGCGGCCCCGGCGTACAGCGGACGTTCGGGCACCAGGGCGAGCAGTTCGCGCAGCGCGGCGGTTGCCACGCCGCGCCCCCAGTACGCCCGGTCGATCCAATAGGTGACCTCCCGCTCGCCCGGCGGCCCGTACACCGCGGCATGGCCGACGACCGAGCCGTCCAGGAGCACCGTGCGGTTGACGTCGGAGGAAGCGAGGATGCGCGCCCAGTGGGCGTCGAACCGGGCCCGGTCGGAGGGGTCCTCGGGGGTGAACGCGGCCATCCGGGCCGATTCGGCGTCCTGCATCAGGGAGAAGAAGACGGGCAGGTCGGACGGCTGGACCGGGCGGAGTTCGATTCTCATCGTTCGATTCTCGCCGTGCTTGGTTCGGTTCTCACCGCCCGTCGCTTGGTTCTCGCCGCGCAATGTCCGATTCTCGCCGCATGCCGCCCGTCCCTGATCTTGCCCCGGCGCGCGGGCGAGGCGATCAAGGCGCTGATCGACGAGAACGCCGCAGGCAGCCCGGCCGGTGCGGGCAGCATGGAGTCCGTGAGCGCCGCACGTGCGGCCTACGCCCGCCTGACGGGCGTACCCGTCGAACGGGTCGCGGTCGGCAGCGCGGTGGCCGCCCAGGTCTCGCTGATCGCCGCGTCGCTGGCTCCCGGCGCCGTCGGCCGGCCTGACTGTCGGATCGGCCGCTGTCAGGCCGGGCGCCGGAACGGGGGCGCGGTCGGCGCCGGGCCGAGCGTGGTCGTGCCCGGGGTCGCGCGGTGGCCGAGGCCCGTGCGGTACGCGTCGAGCGCCGCCTCGATGCGGCCCGTGCGGCGCAGCAGGTCGCCGAGCTGTCGGCACAGGTCCGCGAGGTCGCCGGCGGCACCGCTGGGCTCCAACAGGGCGAGGGCGGTCACGTAGTGCTCCTCGGCGCGCTCGTCTGCGCCCTCGTCCTCGGCGATGAGGCCGAGCAGCCGGTGCGCCCCGGCGGCGTGCACCGCCCCGCGCCCGTCGCCGAGTTCGAGGAGGCGGGAGAGCAGTTCGGCGGCCTCGCCCGGGCGTCCGCGGCGGCGCAGCACATCGGCCAGCTCGACCTCGACCTGGGCCGTGTAGAGAGTCGCCCGCCGCGCGGCGAGGATGTTCCGCGCCGTGCGCAGCTCCTGCTCGGCGGCCTCCAGGTCGCCGTCCTGGGCGTGCACATAGCCGCGCATCCAGTGGCAGTGGGCGAGCTCGGTACGGGTCTGCAACTGCTGGTACAGATCCTGTGCCTTGGCGAGCGAGGCGTCGGCCTCGGCGATCCGGCCCTCGGCGAGGAGGGTCCTGGCGACGCTCCGGTGCATTCCCGCCACCAGGGCCGGGTCGGAGACCTGCGGGGCCAGTGCCAGGGCCAGTTCGGCGGCGTGCGCGGCGCGGGCCTGGGCGCCCATGTCCATGTAGGGCGCGATCACCGCGGCGTAGAGCAGGACAAGGGCGTCCGGGTCGTGCAGTCCGCGCGCGGCCAGCTCGTCGAGCGCCGTCTCCAGGAGGTAGCAGGCGTACCGCAGCTCGCCCGCGAGCAGGTGGGAGACGGCCCGGCCCCGCAGGGCGCGGACCCGTCGCGGCAGGGGTTCGCCGCCGAGCAGCTGCTCGGCGGCCTCGAAGTGCTCGCGGGCCTCGGTGAGTTCACCGCTCTCCAGGGCGCATTCGCCGAGCCCGGTCAGCGCCTCGGCCCGCTCGGCGTCCAGCCCGAGCCGCCCGGCCTCGTCGAGCAGGGCGCGGTAGCTCGCGGCGGCCTCGTCGGGGGTGCCGGTGGCGAGCAGCCGGCGGGCGTCGGTGAGCGCGAGGCGCAGCGAGGTCGCGAGATGGGCGGGACGTCCGGTGGCCAGTTCCTCGTACGTGGTGCCGAGCCGTTCGGCGAGGAATCGCAGGGCGGCCTCGGAGGGCCGGACCCGGCCGGCCTCCAGGGTGGAGACATAGGCGGCGGTGTAGGACGGCTCGGCGAGCCGACGCTGTGTCAGTCCCCTCGCGGTGCGGAGCTGTTGAACGCGTTGTCCGATGACGGATGGTTCGTCCATGGTGCGGACCTCCTTCGCGGAGTGCGACGCCGATGCGTGGCCGCGCGGGCATTGTGCGACATCGAACGGGCCTCTAGTTTAAGCGTGTTGTTAAGTGTTCGATTAAGCATGCTGATACAGATGCTTAACTCGCCTTTCCTGGAGGACCCGTTGCACGCTTCCCTGCGCGGATCGGCGGCCGCCGTCGCCGTGATCGCCTCCGTTCTCGCCCTCTCGGCCGGACCGCCCGCCGCCGCCGAACCCGCCCCGGCGCAGCGGGCGTCCTCGGAGCGCGTCGAGGTCGAGATACCCGGCCCGGAGCACGCCGGCGCCGACGGCCACGGGCACACACCGGCGGGGTCGGGCCGCATCCGGGTCCCGGCTTCCTCGGGCGGCCCGGCCGGCCGCATAACGGCTCCGCCGAGCCCGGCCGAGCGGGCCGCCGACGGCACGGTCGCCCGGCTTGCGGGCGACGGGCCCTCGGCCGACCGTCTGGACGTCGTCGTGGTGGGCGACGGGTACACCGCGGCGGAACTGGAGAAGTTCCACGCCGACGCCCGCGCGAAGTGGGCCGAGATCACCTCGGTGGAGCCGTACACCACCTACCGGAACCTCTTCAACGTCTGGACCGTCGACGCCGTGTCCCGCGAGTCCGGGGTCTCCGGCGATCCGGACCGGGACACGGCCAAGGACACGGCGCTCGGCTCGTACTTCTGGTGCGAGGACATCGAGCGGCTGCTCTGCGTGGACGAGGACGAGGTCGACTCCTACGTGGCGCTCGCGCCCGAGGCCGACCTCGTGCTCGTCCTCGCGAACAGCACCAAGTACGGCGGCGCCGGCTACAACGTCCCGAGCGAGACGCTCGGCTACGAAGGGATCTCCACGGCCTCCTCGGGCCACCCCAAGTCCGGCCAGATCGCCATCCACGAGACCGGCCACTCCCTCGGCAAGCTCGCCGACGAGTACTTCTACGCGGGAGTCCCCGGTTACGAGCACTACGAGGGTCCCGAACCCGAGGACTCCAACGTCTCCACGCTCGGCACCGACGCCCTGCGCGAGCAGCGCGCCAAGTGGTACCGCTGGCTCGGCGAGACCTCGCCCGACGGCGGCACGGTCGGCGCGTACGAGGGCGGCGGCTACTTCGCCACCGGACTCAACCGGCCCACCGACGCCTCGCTGATGCGGGTCCTGGACAAGCCCTTCAACCTGCCCGGCCGCGAATCGATGATCGCGGGCTTCTACCGGCACGCGTCCGTCACCACCCCGCTCACCCCCACCGACCGCGTGCTGCGCAGGTGGGACGCCGCCACGGTCGCCGTGCCCCGACTCGTCGGCGCTCCGCAACTCGACATCCAGTGGTACCTCGACGGCAAGCGCCTGCGCTCCCTCGCGGGCCGGACCTCCGTCCGCATCGCCGACCTCCACCTGGGCGCCCGGCACAACCGGCTCCACTCGCTCACCGTCGTCGTCACGGACCGCACCCGCGCCGTCCGCGACCCGGCCGTCGCCCGGAGTCTCACCTCCTCCGAGACCTGGATGGTCCGCCGTTAGCACCCGTGCTCGCCCGGCCCGGCCCACGTCCGGCCCCGCCCTTGCGGTCCGGTCCGGGTCCCGTCCGGGCTCCTGCTGTCCGGTCCTTGCGGTCCGGTCCGGGTCCTGTCCGGGCTCCTGCTGTCCGGTCCTTGCGGTCGGTCCGGGTCCCGTGCAGCCTCCTGCCGAGCGGCCCTCGCTGTCCGGTCCGGGTCCCGTCCTGCCGGACCGGGCGGCAGGGCTCGTACAGTGCTGCCCATGAGCGATCACGTGGTGCTGCATGTGAAGGGGCGGGTGCTCGTCGGTCCCGAGGAGGTCAGGGACGAGCTGTGGGCCGTGGACGGCCGGATCACCTACGAGCGTCCCGCCGGCGCCGACGACGCGGTCACCGTCACCGGCTGGGCGCTGCCCGGACTGGTCGACGCGCACTGTCACGTCGGTCTCGACCGGCACGGCCCCGTCGACGCCGGGACCGCGGAGAAACAGGCGATCACCGACCGGGAGGCGGGCACCCTGCTGATCCGGGACGCCGGATCGCCGTCCGACACCCGCTGGATCGACGACCGCGACGACCTCCCGAAGATCGTCCGGGCGGGGCGGCACATCGCCCGCACCCGCCGCTACATCCGCAACTACGCCCATGAGATCGAACCGGGCGACCTCGTGGCCTACGTCGCCCAGGAGGCGAAGCGCGGCGACGGCTGGGTCAAGCTCGTCGGCGACTGGATCGACCGGGACACCGGCGACCTCGGCGCCTGCTGGCCGCGCGGCGAGGTCGGGGCGGCCATCGCCGAGGCGCACCGGCTCGGTGCCCGGGTCACGGCGCACTGCTTCGCCGAGGAGTCCCTCCAGGATCTCGTGGAGGCCGGCATCGACTGCATCGAGCACGCCACCGGCCTCACCGACGACACGATCCCGCTGTTCGCGGAGCGCGGCGTCGCGATCGTGCCGACGTTGGTGAACATCGCCACGTTCCCGCAGCTCGCGGACGGCGGCGAGGCGAAGTTCCCGATCTGGTCGGCCCACATGCGACGGCTCCACGAGCGCCGCTACGACACGGTGAGGTCCGCCTACGACGCCGGCATCCCGGTGTTCGTCGGCACCGACGCGGGCGGCTCCCTCGCCCACGGCCTGGTCGCCGCGGAGGTCGCCGAACTGGTCACCGCCGGTATCCCGCCGCTCCAGGCGCTCTCCGCGACGACCTGGGCCGCCCGCGCCTGGCTCGGCCGCCCGGCACTCGAGGAGGGCGCCCCGGCCGACCTCGTGGTCTACGACGACGACCCGCGCGCCGACGTACGCGTCCTCGCGGCCCCGCGCCGCATCGTCCTCAACGGACGGGTGATCGGCTGAGGGCCGTGCCGGCCCCGGCCGTGCCGGCCCCGGCCGTGCCGGCCCCGGCCGTGCCGGCACGGCCCGACGGGATGGTCCGGCTCGCGGTGACGCGTGGCGGCCGGGCCGGGGCGGTCGCGCTGCTGTCCGGTGCTGTCGGCCTGGGCCGGCAGTCCCGGGCCGGGCCCGATGGCGGCCGCACTGGCGGAGTGCCGGCACGGCTGAGGGACCGGGGTCGGGGTCGGCGCGTCCGGTGGGTGCGCTCCGGCCTGCGCGCGGGCCGGCGGTGGTCGCTCGGCCGCCTCCCGGCGACGGCCGTGGTCGCGCCCGGGAGCACGGCGACCGACCCGCGCCCGGTGTCCGGCCGACGGTTGGTGGCCGGAGCCGGTGTGCGGGAAAACCGGCCCGCTGACCGGCCGCCGCACCGCTGCGGCGCGGAGTCCGGTGCGGCCGTCCGCGCCGTCGAGTCGGCTCCGGCTCGGCTCCGGCTCGGTTCCGGCTCGGCTCCGGACCGGCTCTTCGGGCCGCGCCCGCCGGTGACCGTGCCCGGGAAAGGGCCTGTACGGCCGCCCGCGCACCCGGTTGACGAACCGTGACGCCGACGCCGCCCCACTCGTTGACGTAATTCGCGCCCGTTCCCGCCCGACGGCGGTCCGCGCGGCGCCCGCCCCCGGCCCGCCCCGTGAGGGTGAACCGTGGGCCGCGCGCGGGAACACCCGTACCGGGATATTCGAATGCAGGCCCGGGAATCCCCCTTTGGGGTGAACGCACGCCATGTGGCTGACCGTTCACTCTCGGTGCGTAAGTATTCGGGTGTCTCAGCCGCCACTCGCGTACTCGCCGGCGGTTCGCACCTTCCGTGGGGGTCCACCACCGTGAACAGCGACACCTTCCGTATGCCCGCACGCCGTTCGGCCGCCGTCGCGGCTGCCGCGGTGCTCGCCGCCGGCCCCATGGCGCTGCTCGCCACCGCCGCACCTGCCCACGCCACCACCGGCGACGGCAAGGCGGGAGCGGCCGTGCTGCGCACCGGAATCGACGTCTCGCTGCTCGACAAGACCGTCCATGTGCCGCTCACGGCCACCCTCAACGAGGTACAGGCTCCCGCGAGCGCGGAGAAGACCGCCCTCACGGTCACGCTCGACGGGGCGGAGGGCGGAAAGCCGGTGAGCGTGCTGAAGGCGGACGTCGCCACCGCGGCGGCCACCGCCGCCGAGGGGCGCGCCGAGGGTCGCGTCACCCTCGTCCGCGCCAAGGTCCACGTCCCCGGGCTGCCACTGCTCTCCCTCATCGAGGCCGAGAAGGTCACCGCCCGGGCGGTCTGCGAAGCGGGCGAGGCGCCGCGAGCCGAGGCCAACGTACTGGGCGCGGTCACCGTCCTCGGCAAGAAGACCACGCTGTCGAGCGGCGGTCCCACGAACGTCCGGGTCCCCGGTGTCGGCGAGGTCACCCTCGATCTGTCCGCGACGCAGACCACCACCAGCAGTGCCGCCGCCACCGCGCTGCGCCTGAAGGTGTCCGTCAACCCCCTCAAGCTGAACGTCGCCGAGGTCGAGGGCACGATCACCCTCGCCGAGGCCACCTGCCAGTCGCCCACCGCCCGGACCGAGCAGCCCGCGGCCGAGCAGCCCGCAGCCGGGCAGCCGGTGCCGTCCGCGTCGCCCGCGCCGGCGAAGACCGCCTCCGGCACCACCACCGTCAAGGCCGCCCCCGCCACCGGACCGACGGAGGCCGACCTCGCCGAGACCGGCGGCGGTTCCGCCACCCCCTACCTCGCGGGCGGCGCCGCCGTCCTCCTCGTGGGCGGCGCCACCGCCCTCGTCGTCGTACGCCGCGCGCGTTCCTGAAACCCGGCGGCCCCGCGCCGGCCAGAGGCCCCGGCGGGGACGGCCGCCGGACCGCCGGAGGCGGCGGGTGACGCGTAGGAGGGGACGAGTCACTCGCCGCCGACGGCGGACAACGCCTGGTCCAGGGCCTGGAGGAAACGATTCGTCGTCGCACGGTCCCGCACGGCGATCCGCAGCCACTGCGGACCCAGCCCCGGGAACGTGTCACCCCGCCGCACCGCGAACCCCAGCGCCCGCAGCCGCTTCCGGACCTCAGCGGCCCTGGCCGTCCGCACCAGCACGAACGGGCCCTGCGCCTCAGCCACCGCCCGCACCTCGTCGAACTCCGCCAGCCCCGCCAGCAGATGCTCCCGGTCCCGGGCGATCTGCCGGGCCGCGCGCTCCGCCTCCGCCGGCGCCTCCCCGGACATGCACGCCTCCGCCGCGGCCAGTGCGGGCGTCGACACCGGCCACAGCGGCTGTGCCAGCTCCAGCGCGGCGATCGTGCCCGGATCGGCCAGCACATAGCCGATCCGCAGCCCGGCGAGCCCCCAGGTCTTGGTCAGGCTGCGCAGCACCACCAGACCCGGTAGGTCCGTGCGACCCGCCAGGGCCTCGCACTCGCCCGGCACCGCGTCCATGAACGCCTCGTCCACCACCAGCGTCCGGCCGGGCCGGGCCAGCTTCTCCAGCACGCCCGAAGGATGCAGTACGGACGTCGGGTTGGTGGGGTTGCCGACCACGACCAGGTCGGCGTCGTCCGGCACGGCCGCCGGGTCCAGCCGGAAGCCGTCCTCCTCGCGCAGCAGCACCCGGCCCACCTCGTGTCCGGCGTCCCGCAGCGCGGCCTCCGGTTCCGTGAACTGCGGATGCACCACCACCGGCCGGCGCATCCGGAGTCCGCGCGCGATCAGCACGAACGCCTCCGCCGCCCCCGCGGTCAGCAGCACCCGCTCCACCGGGAGCCCGTGCCGCCGCGCGACGGCCGCGCGTGCCGCGGCACCGTCCGGGTAGGCGGCCAGCGCGCCCAGGGACGCGGCGATCCGCTCCCGCAGCCACGCGGGCGGCGTGTCCGCGCGGACGTTCACCGCGAGGTCGGTCAGCGCCGCATCGGCGCCCCTGACCTCCGCGTCGCCGTGATGACGCAAGTCATGGCTGTCGCTCCGAGCCTGCATGGCTGACCTTGCCTTCCGAACCGGGTGGGGGGTACGAGGGACGCGCAGCGGACCGGGCCCGTACGCGCGCCCCGTCCACGGCACCGGACGGCCCGGCTTGTCCGGCCCTGATCCGCCGGACACCCCCTAGCGGCGTGCCACGGCACAGGTGACCGTGGCCGGCCGGCCGGGAGGGCCGGACTTCCGTTTGGGTACCAGAAGTTCACCGCCCTCGGCCAGTGCGGCGGCCTCGGCGACCGAGGGCGTGCCGACCAGCGACCGGGCCCGCTCCGAAGGAGTGGGCACCACGACCGCGGCGAGCAGGTCGGCATCGTAGGCCACCAGAGGCACGCCGAGCCGCCCGGCCGCGGCGACGATGCCCGGTTCGTCCGCCTTCACATCCACGGTCGCCAGTTCCGTCACGTGTTCCGGGGCCAGCCCTGCCGCCCGCAGCGACTCCGCCACCAGGCCCAGCACCTCGTCGGCGGTCACCCCGCGACAGCCGCCCACTCCGACCACCACGACCCGGCCGTTCACCGTCCGTCCCGCCCCCGTCCGCGTGCTAGCAAAGGCCCATGCCTGTGTTCGTCGCGCTCGGCGCGTTCCTGATGACGCTGACCGGCGGCTGGGCGGCGCAGCGCGTCACCCACCACCGCCACCTCGTCCTGGCCCTCGCGGGAGGGCTGATGCTCGGCGTCGTCGGGTTCGACATCCTGCCGGAGGCCCTGGAGGCGGCCCACGCCACCCTGCTGGGCGTCCCCGTCGTCCTGCTGCTCTTCGTGGGCGGGTTCCTCGCGGCCCACCTGGCCGGACGGCTGTCCCCGGCACGCCGTACGCCCGGAGTGGGGCTCGTCGCGGCATCCGCAATGGTCGGGCACAGCCTGATGGACGGCATCGCCATCGGGGCCGCGTTCCAGGTCGGCGCCGGAATGGGCACCGCGGTCGCGATCGCGGTCGTCGCCCACGACTTCGCGGACGGCTTCAACACGTACACCCTGACGCGGCTGTACGGGAACGCCCGCGGCACGGCGGTGGTGATGCTCGTCGCGGACGCCGTCGCCCCCGTCGTGGGCGCGGCGTCCACCGTGCTGTTCACCATTCCGGGCGAACTTCTCGGCTACTACCTCGGGTTCTTCGGCGGTGTGCTGCTGCACCTCGCGGCAGCGGACGTGCTGCCCGAGGCGCACCACGAGCGGCCCGCCCGGTCGGCGCTGCTCCTGACCGTCGCGGGTGTGGGCTTCGTGTGGCTGGTGGTGGGCCTGGCGCACTGAACGCGCCGTCGCCGTCCGTGGGTTCCTCACCGTCCGGGACGCCCCCTCATCGTCCGCAGCGCTTGACGAACCGGCGCGCGATCCCCGGGGACGACGCCCAGTGCGTGTGCAGATAGCTCGCGTGGACGCCGCGCTGGACGAAACCCTCGACCCGGCGCTTGGGCTGGTGCATGCCCCACGCGGGCGCCGGGCCCGCCCCGGGCTCCAGCACCGTGCGGTGGAACTCGTGTCCGCGCAGCCGCGTGCCGACGGCGGCCAGCACGCCGTCCGACACCGCCACCGCCTCCCGGTAGCCGAGCGTCAGCCGCTCGGACATCCGCGCGTCGGCCTCCAGCACCCCGCACATGGGCCTGCCGTCCAGGGAACGCGCGAGGTACAGCAGCCCCGCGCACTCGGCGGCGATCGGCGCGCCCGTGGCTGCGAGAGCCGCGACGGCCCCGCGGAGGGACTCGTTCGCGGACAGCTCCGGCCCGTACACCTCGGGGAACCCGCCCCCGATCACCAGACCGGCCGTGCCGTCCGGGAGCTTCTCGTCCCGCAGCGGATCGAACGTCACGACGTCCGCACCGGCCGCGCGCAGCAGTTCGGAGTGCTCGGCGTACGAGAAGGTGAACGCGGCGCCGCCGGCCACCGCGACCACCGGCCGCGGACCTCCGTACGCGGGAGCGGCGGCCTCATCCCCGGAATCCCCGGAAGCACTCCGGAGCAGTGCGGGCCCGTCCGCGTCCGGGCGGACGGCGACGCCGGGGTCCCACGCCGCGCCGGGAAGCGGGGCCGCGCTGCGGGCCAGGGCCAGGACCGCGTCCAGGTCGCAGCCCGCCCGTACCCGCTCGGCCAGCGCCCGTACGGAATCCACCGCCTCCGTGTGCCGTTCCGCGACCGGCACCAGACCGAGGTGCCGGGACGGCGTGCCGACGACCGCGTCACGGCGCAGCACGCCCAGCACGGGCACGCCCGACTCCGCGAGCGCGTCCCGGAGCAGCTCCTCGTGCCGGTCCGAGGCGACCTTGTTCAGGATCACCCCGCCGATCCGCACCTCCGGGTCCCACGACGCGAAGCCGTGCACCAGTGCCGCGACGGAACGCGACTGCGACGACCCGTCCACCACCAGCACCACCGGTGCCCGCAGCAGTTTCGCCACCTGCGCGGTGGACGCCAGCTCGCCCCGGCCCGCCGCACCGTCGTACAGGCCCATCACGCCCTCGACGACCGCGAGATCGCACCCGCGCGACCCGTGGGCGAACAGCGGGGCGATCAGGTCGGGTCCGCACATGTACGCGTCGAGGTTACGGCCCGGACGCCCGGTCGCCAGCGCGTGGTAGCCCGGGTCGATGTAGTCGGGACCGACCTTGTGCGGCGACACGGCGAGGCCCGCCGCCGCGAACGCCGCCATCAGGCCCGTCGCGACGGTGGTCTTGCCGCTGCCGGACGACGGGGCGGCGACGACGATCCGGGCTACCACTCGATGCCCTTCTGGCCCTTCTGGCCCGTGTCCATGGGGTGCTTCACCTTCGTCATCTCGGTGACCAGATCGGCGAAGTCCACCAGCTTCTCCGGCGCGTTGCGGCCCGTGATCACCACGTGCTGGTTGCCCGGCCGGTTCCGCAGCACCTCGACGACCTCGTCGGTGTCGATCCAGCCCCAGTGCAGCGGGTACGCGAACTCGTCCAGCACGTACAGCCGGTGGGTCTCGGCGGCCAGGTCGCGCTTCACCTGCTCCCAGCCCTCCCGCGCCTTCTCCTCGTTGCTCAGTTCGGCGTCGCGCTGGATCCACGACCAGCCCTCGCCCATCTTGTGCCAGACGACGCTGCCGCCCTCGCCGCTCCCGCCGAGGACCGTCAACGCGCGCTCCTCGCCGACCTTCCACTTCGCCGACTTGACGAACTGGAACACCCCGACGGACCAGCCCTGGTTCCAGGCGCGCAGCGCCATCCCGAACGCGGCCGTCGACTTCCCCTTGCCGGGCCCGGTGTGGACCATCACCAGCGGCCGGTTGCGGCGCTGACGAGTGGTGAGTCCGTCGTCCGGTACGACGGTCGGCTGTCCCTGCGGCATTACGCGGCCCTCCTGTGGGTTCGGGTTCCCTGAACGTCCTTCACCAGCCCGGCGATGCTGTCCGCGCGCAGCTCGTCCAGCGTCACCGCCGTGCCGCCCAGCCCGGCGGCCAGGCGCCCGGCGAGCCCCAGCCGGACCGGGCCCGACTCGCAGTCCACGACCACGGACGCCGTTCCCTCGGCGGCGTGCAGGCCCGCGGCCCGCCCGGCCAGCGCCAGCGGGTCGGGACCGCCGGTGGCCCGCCCGTCGGTGACCACGACCAGCAGCGGGCGGCGGGACGGGTCACGCATCCGCTCCACCCGCAGCACGTCGTGGGCCTTCAGCAGTCCCGCCGCCAGCGGAGTCCGGCCGCCGGTCGGCAGCGACTCCAGCCGGGCCGCCGCCGCGTCGACCGACGAGGTCGGCGGCAGGGCCACCTCCGCGCCCCGTCCGCGGAAGGTGACCAGGCCCACCTTGTCCCGCCGCTGGTACGCGTCCAGCAGCAGCGACAGCACCGCGCCCTTGACCGCGCCCATCCGCTTCCGGGCCGCCATCGAACCGGACGCGTCGACGACGAACAGCACCAGATTGCCCTCGCGGCCCTCCCGGGTCGCCTGCCGCAGATCGTCGCGGCGCACCACCAGACCCGGGCCGGAACGGCCGCGCGCCCGCTGGTGCGGTGCCGCGGCCTGCACGGTAGCGGCCAGGTGCAGCTTGGTCAGCGCCCCCTGCGGGCGGCGCGCACCGGTCGTCCTGCCGTGCTCCGTACGGGCCCGGGACCGGCGTCCCGCCGCGCCCTCGCCGAGACCCGGCACGCTGAGCACCTTCGTACGGAACGGTTCCGCGGCCCCGACGGCTGCCTGGTCGCCCGCGGGGGCACCGCTCCCGGCCCCGGCGGGCTGCTCCTCGGGACGCCCACCGGGAGCCTCCGGAGCCGCCTCGGGCGGGCCGTCCTGGGCCTGTGTCTGCGGCGGGATGCCCCCGCCCGGACCGCCGTCCGGACCACCGTCGTCCGGGCCGCCTCCGTCCGGGCCGTCCCCGTCCGGATCGTTCCCGCCGCCCGGACCGTCCGGGTCCGGATCGGTGTCCGGCTGGCCGTCGCCGCGGAACTGCTCCAGCGTCTCGTCGAGCTTGTCCTCGTCGAGACCCGGCGCGTCGAAGGGCGACCGCCGCCTCCGGTGCGGCAGCGCCAGCAGCGCGGCCTGCCGTACGTCCTCCACGGTCACGTCCGTGCGCCCGGCCCAGGCGGCCAGGGCGGTCGCCGTGCGCGCCATCACGATGTCGGCGCGCATGCCGTCGACCTCGAACGCGGCGCAGGTCGCGGCGATCTGGCGCAGGGCGTCGTCGCCGAGCTCCACGGACGGCAGCAGCGCCCGCGCGGCGGCGATCCGGTCGCGCAGCGCCGTCTCCTCGTCCGCCCAGCGTGCCGCGAACCCGGCCGGGTCGTCGTCGAACGCGAGCCGACGCCGCACGACCTCCACGCGCTGCTCCGGGTCCCGCGAAGCCGCGACCTCGACCGTGAGGCCGAACCGGTCCAGCAACTGCGGCCGCAGCTCGCCCTCTTCGGGGTTCATCGTCCCGACGAGCAGGAACCGCGCTGCGTGCCGCACGGAGACCCCTTCGCGCTCGACGTGACTCGCGCCCATGGCCGCGGCGTCGAGCAGATGGTCCACCAAGTGGTCGCTCAGGAGATTGACCTCGTCGACGTAGAGGATCCCCCGGTGCGCGGCCGCCAGGAGCCCGGGTTCGAAGGCCTTGACGCCGTCGGCGAGCGCCCGCTCGATGTCCAGCGCGCCGACGAGCCGGTCCTCCGAGGCGCCCACCGGCAGTTCGACCATGCGTGCGGGGCGCTCGGCGCTGCCGGAGTCCGGATGCGGCCCGTCGGGACACTGCGGATCGGGCGCGGCAGGATCACAGCTGAACCGGCAGTCCGCGATCACCGCCACCTCCGGCAGCAGGTCGGCCAGCGCGCGGACCGCCGTGCTCTTCGCGGTCCCTTTCTCACCACGGACGAGGACGCCTCCCACCGCCGGACTGACGGCGTTGAGGAGCAGGGCGAGCCGCAGGTCGTCCATGCCGACGACGGCGGAGAAGGGATACCGGGTGCTCATACGGCGATCACTCCTTCGAGTGGTTTCCATCCGGGTTCGGAGGAGTGGAGTCGGCTGTGCTGCGTGCTGATGTCCTGCTTCCCGCACCGGCGGGGGCGGCTCGCTCCTTCACGAGCATTCGATCGAGCTCCTGCTCTGCTCCCCGCCCGTGCGGGGACGGCCCGGTCCCCGCTCACGGCGCCCCCGGCGGTACGAACGGCAGCCCCGAGGGCGGCCCCGACTCGATGAGCTTCATCAGCCCGTCCGTGTCCGCGTGTTCCTCGATCAGGTCGCCTAGGCGGTCGAGCTGTTCCTCGCGGAGTACGCCGAAGCTCGTGTCCGGTGCGGGCACGAAGCGGCGGCCGGCCGCCCGCGCCACCTCGCGCAGGAACGCGCGCCGGAAGCCGTCGCTCTCCAGCGAGCCGTGCCAGTGGGTGCCCCAGACCGAGCCGACCCGGCAGCCGTCCAGGAACGGCTCGCCGCCCAGCACCTCGGCGACCCCGTGGTGGATCTCGTAGCCCTCGACGGACTCGCCGAGCGCCCGGCCGGCCGGGCGGGCGAGCGTCTTCTCCGCCGCGAACCGGACCCGTACGGGCAGCAGGCCGATCCCCTCGACCTCGCCGGCCCGGGACTCGACGTCGTCGTGGATGTGCGTGCCGAGCGACTGGAAGCCGCCGCAGATGCCCAGCACCGGGCGGCCCTCGGCGGCCCGCCTCGCCAGCGCGTCCGCGAGGCCGCGCTCGCGCAGCCAGGCGAGCGCCTTGACCGTGCCGCGGGTGCCGGGGACGACGGCCAGATCGGCATCGGCCAGTTCCTCCGGGCGGTCCACGAAGCGCACCACGACGCCCGGTTCGGCGGCGAGCGCGTCGACGTCCGTGAAGTTGGACATCAGCGGGACCGCACAGACGGCGACCCGCAGGACGTCCTCGCCGTGCGGGGGCGCGACCGCCGACTCGCGGACCGTGCCGCGCAGGGAGACCCGCAGCCCGTCCTCCTCGTCGATGCCGAGCCCGTGCCGGTACGGCAGCACGCCGTAGGTGCGTCGGCCGGTCAGCCCGTGGAGCATGTCGAGGCCCGGCTCCAGCAGGGACACGTCCCCGCGGAACTTGTTGACGAGGTAGCCGGCGACCAGTTCCTGGTCCTCGGGGCTCAGCAGCGCGGTCGTGCCGAAGAAGGAGGCGAAGACCCCGCCGCGGTCGATGTCGCCGACCACGATCACGGGCAGCCGTGCCGCCCGTGCGATGCCCATGTTGACGATGTCCGTGCGCCGCAGATTGATCTCGGCGGGACTGCCCGCGCCCTCGCAGATCACGGCGTCATACGTGCCCCGCAGCTCGGCCAGGCAGTCCAGCACCGTGCCGAGGAGGGCCTGCTGACGGCCCCCGTGGTAGCCACGGGCGCTCATCTCGCCCACCGGCTTGCCCATCAGCACCACCTGGCTGCTGCGGTCGCCGCCGGGCTTGAGCAGCACGGGGTTCATCAGCGCGCTCGGTTCGACCCGGGCGGCCTGCGCCTGCATGGCCTGCGCCCGCCCGATCTCGGCGCCCTCCCGTGTGACGAAGGAGTTCAGCGACATGTTCTGCGCCTTGAACGGAGCGACGTTCACTCCCTGGCGGACCAGCCAGCGGCAGATACCGGCCGACACCACGCTCTTCCCGGCGTCCGACGTCGTGCCGGCGACCAGGAGTCCTCCACCGCCGCTCATGCGGTCTCCCTTTCCCTTTCCGTGGTGGTACGGGGCTTCTCCGAAGGCGTACGGGGTTTCTCCGTGGCCGTGCGGGGCTTCCTCGTGGGCGTCCGGGGCTTCGTGGCCGTTCGGGCCGCAGGCCGTCGCCCGTCCGCCGCCGTCCGTGTCTCCGTCATCGCCGCCCCCGGCGGGTGCGCAGGGCACCGGCTGCGAGCCGGGCGGTGACGCAGGTGGCCAGGGTGAGGGCCGTCACCCGGCGGGAGAGCCGGACCGCGCGGTCGATGTCGGCGAGTGCGACCGGGCGGCCGGTCGCGTTGAGCACCGGACGGTGCTCGACGCGACCGCCGTACGCGAGCGTGCCGCCGAGGCGGACGCCCAGGGCGCCGGCGAAGGCGGCCTCGACTGGACCGGCGTTGGGGCTGGGGTGCCGTGCGGCGTCCGCGCGCCATGCCCGCAGGGCTCCGCGCGGATTGCCCCCCGCGACCGTGGCGAGGGCCGCGGTGAG
The DNA here is from genome assembly GCF_055573115.1 of Streptomyces sp. NPDC030222. Lineage (NCBI taxonomy): Bacteria > Bacillati > Actinomycetota > Actinomycetes > Kitasatosporales > Streptomycetaceae > Streptomyces > Streptomyces sp. NPDC030222. The sequence continues at coordinate 50,586 of NZ_JBVICA010000006.1, read as the reverse complement.
CCGGGCGCCGGGCCATCCGGCCATGTCGTCGAGACGGGCGGAGGCCCACCCGAACCTGCGGTGGCGGGGCGACTTGTGGCCCACCATGGCGTCGAGGGTGTTGATGGCCCGGAATCCGACGAGGCCCGGCACCCCTCCGAGGGCGCCCCAGACCAGTGCGCCCACCACGGCGTCCGAGGTGTTCTCGGCGACGGACTCGACGACCGCGCGGGCGATGCCCGGCGCGTCGAGGGCGTGCGGGTCGCGTCCGCACAGATGGGGGAGGCGTTCCCGGGCGGCCTCGGTGTCCCCGGCGGCGAGCGCTCCGGCGATCGTGCGGGCCTCCCGGCCGAGCGTGGTGCCGCCGACGACGGACCAGGTGGCGGCCGCGGTCAGCGCGACGCGGGCGAGGGGACGGCGGCGGACGGCGTGTGCGGCCAGTGCGGCGGCACCCACCGCGCCCCCGGCGCACACCACGGCGTGGAGGGCGCCCCAGCCGCGGTGGTCGCGCCACAGGGCCCGTTCGACGGCCGCGGCGGCCCGTCCGAAACCGGCGACGGGGTGTCCGCGGCGCGGGTCACCGAGCAGCAGGTCTCCCGCCATTCCGGCGGCGGCGCCGTATGCGAAGAGGTGATCGGCATGCATTCGGTCAGCCCGCCGACACACCTCGGAGGGGTCCCGGTCGCGGTGCGGTGCTCGGCGGCGGCATGGCGCGCATGGCGGTGTGTCCTCACTCAGGGTCCGCGCCCTGGATCGACGTGACCGGCGGCGAGAGTCTCCTGGCTCCCGGATCCGCGATTCCCCCGGCCTTCCAGTCCGCGTGCGCGAACCGTGACGTCCGGTGTGGGGGAGCGCTCCCCGGTGACAGTGGCGGGACCGCGCCGGATTCTCACCGGCTTCCTCTTCTGCCGCCGTACATGGCCCGGGCAGTCCACCACGCCCCGCGAACAGCAGTCAACTTGCCCTTTGACCTGCGGGGGAGTGCCGGGCACGGCAGCGCCCCACGAGCGGAATGCCGCTCGCGGGGCGCGATACAGAGCCTGTGTGTCCTACGACACGATCAGGTAGATGCCGAAGCTCACGGCCGCCGCGCACAGCGCGAACGAGAGGTACGCACCGGTCCGCTTCAGGGCCATGGAGCCGGAACCGGAACCCTCCGCGGGCTTCGACATACCGACGATGCCCAGGGTGAACAGGCTCACCAGGACGACGGTGACCATCAGGCTGACTCCGAAGACGGAGCCGAGAGCTGCCCAGTCGATCTTCATGCTTCTCGTTCCTTACACCGCTGCGGGCTGCGGGGGCTCGGGGGCGGCGGACGTGGCCGGGGCCGGGATGGTGGCCTTGAGGTCGCCGACGGGAGGCGGGGTGACGGCCGCGATCGCGGTGGTCACCACGCCCGCGGGCTCGGCCGTCTCGTCGACCTCGTTGACGTTGCTGTGGTCGACGACCTGGCGGCGGGAAACGACCCAGATCGCCACGCAGGACCCGATGAGCAGGGCCACGACGGTGCCGACGCCCCAGCTGCCCTGCCGGGCCACGAACTCGGACGCGGCGGCGACCAGTCCGGCGGCCGGGAGCGTCAGACCCCAGGCGACGAACATGCGGGTCGCGGTGGACCAGCGGACCACACCGCCCTTGCGGCCGAGGCCGGCACCCATGACCGCGCCGGAGCACGAGTGGGTGGTCGACAGGGAGAAGCCGAGGTTGGAGGAGGCCAGGATGACGCTGGCGGCGCTGCTCTGGGCGGCGAAGCCCTGCTGCGGCTGGAGGTCGGTGAGGCCCTTGCCCATGGTGCGGATGATGCGCCAGCCGCCGAGGTACGTGCCGAGGGCGATGGCCGTGCCGGCCGAGACGATGACCCACATCGGGGGGTTGGAGCCGGGGGCGAGGACGCCGCCGGTGACCAGGGCGAGGGTGATGATGCCCATCGTCTTCTGGGCGTCGTTGGTGCCGTGGGCGAGCGAGACCAGGCCGGCGGAGGCGATCTGGCCGGTGCGGTAGCCCTTCGCGGTGGACTTCTCGTCGGCGTTCTTGCCGATCATGTACGTCATGCGGGTCGCGAGCATCGCTCCGATGCCGGCGACGAGGGGGGCGGCGATCGCCGGGATGAGCACCTTGGTCACGACGACTCCGCCGTTGACACCGCTGATGCCGACGGACGCGATGGTTGCGCCGATCAGACCGCCCATCAGGGCGTGCGAGGAGCTGGACGGCAGTCCGACCAGCCAGGTCAGCAGGTTCCAGAGGATCGCGCCGACGAGGGCGGCGAAGATGACCTCGGGGCGTATGCCTTCCTCATTGACCAGTCCGCTGGAGATCGTCTTGGCGACCTCCACGGACAGGAAAGCGCCGATGAGGTTGAGCACGGCGGACATGGCCACCGCGGTCTTGGGCTTGAGGGCACCGGTCGAGATGGTGGTCGCCATCGCGTTGGCGGTGTCGTGGAAACCGTTCGTGAAATCGAACACTAGAGCTGTCACAACCACTATCGCGAGCAGCAAAGTGATGTGTTCCATTTACCCAGGCAATCGTTTGGTGTCAGTGGCTGGTTGAACCTAGGAAACCTGGATGAACGGAAGGTGAACGCGATCGGGCCCGGCGGTGTCGCAGGTCGCCGGTGCGTGGGGTGGATTGCGGCTGTATCGCTCCGGATCGGCTCGGAGGAGCGGATTCCACGGCTTTGCCCGACGTCTTCACTCGAACAAGTGACCCACCCGAAGAGACCTTTGTCACTCGGAAGGGTTACCACCCGCTCTGTGCTGCCACGACGTCGAATGACGCCCCGGCGGAGGGGTGCGGCCGGGCGGTCGGGCATGCCGCGTCGGCGGCGGAAGGCGGTCCCGTACCGGGGGTCGGCGCTCCGGTCGGGCGGCCCGGGCGGGGGTACGGTGTGACGGAGGTCACGCCGCATCGGAGGTCTCGGTTCCGCATCGGAGGTCTCCGGTGCCCCGGAACCCGCCGCAGCGGACGCACGCCGCCGACGCCCGACGCGGGTACGACGTCCCGCCCGCTATCCCGGCACCGCCCGGGCGACGTCCACTGGCAGGGGGCACCCTGCGCACCGACACTGAAGGGGTGCGCCCGGCTACAGCGACGGCAGCGGCCGTCACCACCCTGCTCGGCATCGGCGCGGCCGTCATCGTGGCCGGCCGGTACGCCAGCGACGCCGCGCTGAAGCACTCCGACGGCCGTGCACTCCCCGGGGAGCCCCGGCTCACCGTGCACGGCACGGCCCCGGGCCGGATCATCCTCACCCGCAGCCTCGCCTCGCTGCGCCCCGGCACCTACGGCCTGGTCGGACCGCATACCCACGCCGTCGTCGGCGACGTCATCGAGGACGAGCAGCACTCCGCCGACACGGTCGTCCGCCGACTCGACCGGGTCACCCGCGGCACACTCCGCTCCGGCGACCGGCTGCGCCTCTCCCCGCAGGTCCACCACGGGACCCCCGGCAGCGCGCTGGGCATCGACTACGAGAACGTCGAGATCCCCGGGGAGCTGGGCGCCCTGCCCGCCTGGTACGTCCACGGGCCGCGCACCACCTGGGTCGTCGCCGTCCACGGCCTCGGCGCCACCCGGGAGCACGCCCTCAACGTCCTGCCGTTCCTGCACCGCAGACGGTTCCCGGTGCTGCTGCTCGCCTACCGGGGGGACCCGGGCGCCCCGCACTCCCCGGACGGACTCGGCCACCTCGGCGGCTCCGAGTGGCGCGACCTCGACGCGGCGGTCCGCTACGCCGTACGCCGCGGCGCCGAGCGGGTCGTGGTGCACGGCTGGTCCACGGGGGCCACCATGGCCCTGCACGCCGCCGCCGACTCCGGCGTCCGCGACCGCATCGGCGGTCTCGTCCTCGACTCGCCGGTGCTGGACTGGGAGGCGACGCTGCGCGCGCTCGCCTCGGCCCACCACACGCCCGCCGCCCTGCTGCCGCTCGCGGTGCGGGCCGCGCAGGACAGGACCGGGATGCGCGGTGAACGGCTCGCCGCGGCGGCCGCCCCCGAAGCGCTGCGGGTCCCCACCCTCCTCTTCCACGGCCCCGGCGACGTCCTGGCCCGCTGGGAGCGGTCGCGTGAACTCGCCTCCCGGCGGCCCGACCTGGTGACCCTCCAGACCTTCACCGAGGCCCCGCACGCCGCCATGTGGAACGCCGACCCCGCCCGCTACGAGGAAGCCCTCCGCCGCTTCCTGGTCCCACTGGCCTAGACGGGGTTTCCGGCGGACCCGGCCGGGCCCGGCCGCCTGGCACCGCGGCTTCCGGAGTTTTCGCCGGTCGCCGACGCTCCGCATGGACCCTCCCTCTCTCCCCCTGCCTCCGGCGGGACCCCCCTCCTCCGCCTTGCCATCCACGGCACCAGACGACCCGGGCTGTCCGACCCCGATTCGCCGGACACCCCTTAGGCGGGGGTTTCCGGCGGATCGCGGTCGGGCCCGGCGGCCGGCCCGCCCGGCACACGGCGGCTTACGGCGTTGTCGCCGGTCGCCGACGCTCCGCATGGACCCTCTCGGATTCTCCCTGGCCTCCGGCGGGAGTCCTGGCCTCCTGGCCTCCGGCGGGACTTCTGGCCTCCGGCGGTGGACCCTTGCCCTCCGCCTCGCAATCGCCGGGCACCGGACGACGGCACCGGAGACCCGGGCCGCCCGCCCCTGATCCACCGGGACAACCCCCTGGCGGAGGGCGCTCGCCCCCGCGCGGCGGGTGCCCCGCGCTCTGGAGAACAGCCCCCTCCGTTTGGGCTTTCGGGGCGTCTACGGGAAGACTGCCTCCGTGACGTCCCGTACCCCGCGCGACTCCAGGCTGAGACTCGTCCGCCCCCGACCCCTCGTCACCGCCCGGAAGGCGGTGTCGGACCGGCGCGCCAGGCCGGCTCCCCGCCCGCCCGAGGGCACTCCGGTGCCGAGAGAACTGGCCCGCCAGGCCAGGCTCGTGCTCGTCGACGCGGTACGGATCGCCCGCTGGGCGGACGACGAGAGCGGCCGTGGCGTGGCACTCCGTTCCGGCCCCGCGGGCGCCCTGCCCGAGGACGCCACCGAACGCGCCGCCGCGGAACTGCTCCTGACCCGCGCACAGGTGTCCTCCGCCTGGAACCGCGCCCGCCTCGCCGGACTCGTCGAACTCCACGGCGACTGCGTCCGCACCGGCTGGCGGCTGCGCGCCTGGGACGGGGACGACGCCGCGGTACTGCGCTGCTGGGTCGCGCTCTTCGACGCCTGGTCGTTGTTCCACCATGCTCCGGACGACGTCGCGCCCACCGCCGTCGCCGAGGTCGTCGAGGCCGTCCCCCAGGTGCTCTCCCTGCTCCAGCTGTCGGCGGGGCCCGTGCTCGTACCGGCTCTGCTCGACCTGCTCGAGCAGCGTGTCGCCGAACTGCGCGAGGAACGCTGCGAGGTCCCGTACGGGACGCCTGCCGCCCCCCGGGCCGTGACGACCGCTCCGGCGGAGGGGACCGGGGAGATGCCGGACAACGGGGGGATTCCGCGGGCCCGGGAGGTCCCGCGGGCCGGGCATCCCGGGAAGGTCTCGCTGACCGAGGAGGACACCCCGGCCGCGACAGCCGGCCCGGAAGCGGCCGGCACCCCGCTCGCGCTGCTGCTCGACTGGGCACTCGACGGTCTGGCCGCAGTCGGGGCACTGACCCTGGGCACCGGACCGGCAGGCCGTCGGGCGACACTGTCCCCCCTCGGCAACTGGGCCGTATGGGTCAAACTCGAACAGATCTGCGTCGCCGCCCAGAGCCCGGCGGGCAACATCGAGCAGTCCGCCGAGGACATGCTGCGCGGCTGTGCCCGGCTCACCCCGGGCCCGGCCCGCGCCGAGTACCGCGCCTGGCTGGCCGCCCGCCCGGTGGGCACCGCGGTCATGGAGCTGCTGGAGGCGGCCCGCGGCCAGGACGCCCTGCTCCGCGGGCTCGCCTTCGAGGCGCTGCGGGTCGTGGGCGCGCCCGCCGAGCCGGAGGTGCGCGCAGCGGCCGGCGAGGTGTCGCTGCGCCCGTACGCCCTGCTCTGGCTGGCGGAGTACGAGGGGGCGGGCGCCGAGGAGGCCCCGGACGTCCTCACCCGCGAGGAGTCGACCTGGCTCTGGGTCGACACCGCGGCCGCGATCGCGGACCACGGGGAGAGCGAGCTGCTGGTCAGGCACCTCGACTCGGCGGTCCAGGGCACGGTCCCCGCGCTGCTCGACGAGGTCCGGGCCGTCGGCCACCCCCGCACCGTGCAGGTGCTGGTGGCCCTGGCCGCCGCCCATCCCGACCCGGCTCTGGCGAAGGCGGTCCGCAGGGCCGCCTTCCAGGTGCACACGGGCGGGTCGTGAGACCGGAGGAGGGTCGGGGGGCACCGGGCGAATAGGCCCCGAAGCTCCAGATGTTGCCCTCGGGGTCACGGGCCATGTAGTCCCGCGCCCCGTAGTCCCGGTCCCGCGGTGGCACCAGGATCTCCACGCCGTGCTCCACGGCCCGCCGGTGGTGTTCGTCCACATCGTCGACGTGGACGAACACCCCGGTGGGCCCGGCGCCCTTCATCAGCTCGTCGAACCCGCCGCCGGTGCTCCTGCTGCCCAGCATGATCATGCCGTTGCCGTAGGTCAGCTCCGCGTGCGCCACCAGACCGCCCTGCTCCGTTCGGTCGCCGGGCGGCCGCCGCCCTGCGCCGAGTATCGGCCGGTTCATCCTGCTCCGCGCGGCGGACCCTCGGCGGACCGCTCCGGGAAAACGGGTTGCGGGGGCCCGGTAAACTGTTTCGTATGGCTAATCTCCTTGCGCATTAGACGGCGTCGAAGCTGCCGCATCCGTCCCTTCCGCCGTCCATACCGCTCTGGAGTATTTCCCCGTGATCACCGCCTCCGGCATCGAGCTGCGCGCCGGCGCACGCGTCCTCATCGAATCCGCGTCCTTCCGTGTGGCCAAGGGCGACCGCATCGGCCTCGTGGGCCGCAACGGAGCAGGCAAGACCACCCTCACCAAGTGCCTCGCCGGTGAGGGCATCCCGGCCGCGGGCACCGTCTCCCGTTCCGGCGAGGTTGGCTATCTGCCCCAGGACCCGCGCACCGGCGACCTCGACGTCCTCGCCCGCGACCGGATCCTCTCCGCCCGCGGCCTCGACGTCCTGATCCGCAAGATGCGCCAGAACGAGGAGCGGATCGCAGGCGGCCAGGGCGCCACCCGTGAGAAGGCCCTCCGGCAGTACGAGCGGCAGGAGACGGAGTTCCTCACCAAGGGCGGTTACGCCGCCGAGGCCGAGGCCTCCACCATCGCGGCCGCGCTCGGCCTGCCCGACCGGGTGCTCGGCCAGCCCCTGCACACGCTCTCCGGCGGTCAGCGCCGCCGGATCGAGCTGGCCCGCATCCTCTTCTCGGACGCCGACACCCTGCTCCTCGACGAGCCGACCAACCACCTTGACGCCGACTCCATCGTGTGGCTGCGCGACTACCTCAAGACGTACCGCGGCGGCTTCATCGTCATCTCCCACGACGTCGACCTCGTCGAGACGGTGGTCAACAAGGTCTTCTACCTGGACGCCAACCGCTCCACCATCGACGTCTACAACATGGGCTGGAAGCTCTACCAGCAGCAGCGCGAGGCCGACGAGAAGCGCCGCAAGCGGGAGCGCGCCAACGCCGAGAAGAAGGCCGCCGCGCTGAACGCCCAGGCCGACAAGATGCGCGCCAAGGCCACCAAGACGGTCGCCGCGCAGAACATGGCCCGCCGTGCCGAGCGGCTGCTGTCCGGCCTCGACGAGGTGCGGATGTCGGACAAGGTCGCCAAGCTGCGCTTCCCTGAGCCGGCTCCGTGCGGCAAGACCCCGCTCACCGCGGACGGCCTGTCCAAGTCGTACGGCTCGCTGGAGATCTTCACCGACGTCGACCTGGCCATCGACAAGGGCTCCCGGGTCGTCATCCTCGGTCTCAACGGCGCCGGCAAGACCACCCTGCTCCGGCTGCTCGCCGGGGTGGAGCTGCCCGACACCGGCGAGGTCTCGCCGGGCCACGGCCTTAAGCTCGGCTACTACGCCCAGGAGCACGAGACCCTCGACGCGGACCGCACGGTCCTGGAGAACATGCGCTCCGCCGCACCCGACATGGACCTCGTCGAGGTCCGCAAGGTGCTCGGCTCGTTCCTCTTCTCCGGCGACGACGTCGACAAGCCGGCCGGTGTGCTCTCCGGCGGTGAGAAGACCCGGCTGGCACTTGCCACCCTGGTCGTCTCCTCGGCGAACGTGCTGCTCCTCGACGAGCCCACCAACAACCTCGACCCGGCCAGCCGTGAGGAGATCCTCGGGGCGCTGCGCACCTACCAGGGCGCGGTCGTGCTGGTCACCCACGACGAGGGCGCGGTCGACGCACTGCAGCCCGAGCGCATCATCCTGCTGCCCGACGGCGTCGAGGACCTGTGGGGAGCCGACTACGCGGATCTTGTCGCGCTGGCTTGATCCACGCCTGATGGATCATTCGGCCCATCGGTGATCCTTCATCTGAGTGAGACCTTCTCGTACCGCGGTGTGCTGAGCGTCCCGGCAAGGCCCGTCCTCCGGTGGACGGGCCTTGGCATGTGCCGGACCGTCTCGACCGCGCTGACCTGCTGATTCCGTTCGCGACGGGCTTGCAGACGCCTTCCCGGGCCTGCGGAATCCTTTGTTCCGATCGGTGTCGGGCATTCCGTTGGCCAAAACGTTGTCCGACCGACCTTGTCGAATGGGTGGCCAGGAAGCTCGGTAGGGGTGATCATGAGAGTCCAGAGCGCACTTCCCATGAGGAGGCACGGGTGGCCGAGACTCTGAAGAAGGGCAGCCGGGTGACCGGCGCCGCGCGCGACAAGCTCGCGGCAGACCTGAAGAAGAAGTACGACTCCGGTGCGAGCATCCGGGCGTTGGCCGAGGAGACCGGCCGCTCCTACGGATTCGTCCACCGGATGCTCAGCGAGTCCGGAGTGACACTCCGGGGGCGTGGCGGAGCGACACGAGGCAAAAAGGCCGCCACGGCCTGACGTCCGTACCACGGCGTTTCCCGCGGGGTTGCTGGGCCCGACGGATTCTTTTCGGTGGCCGGTGGCCACCCGGTCGGTCGTGTGGTCGGCCGGGTGGTTACTGTGCAGTCACTTAATTGATGACTGCTGCTGCACCCGAACCGGAGGCGCCCCATGACTTCGCTCGACACAGTGCTCGACAAGGACGGCGTACGGCTCACCGTCGAGGACACCGTCGCCACGGTGACCCTGACCAATCCCGCCAAGCGCAACGCCCAGTCGCCCGCGCTGTGGCGTGCGCTGGCGGAGGCCGGGCGGGCGCTGCCCGGCAGCGTCCGTGTCGTCGTGCTCCGCGGCGAGGGCAGGTCCTTCTCCGCCGGGCTCGACCGTCAGGCCTTCACCCCCGAGGGCTTCGACGGCGAGCCGTCCTTCCTCGACCTGGCGCGGGGCTCCGACGCGGAGCTCGACGCGGTCATCGCCGAGTACCAGGAGGCGTTCACCTGGTGGCGCCGCAACGACGTCATCACGATCGCCGCGGTTCAGGGCCATGCGATCGGCGCCGGCTTCCAGCTCGCCCTCGCCTGCGATCTGCGGGTCGTCGCCGACGACGTGCAGTTCGCCATGCGCGAGACCAGCCTCGGACTGGTGCCCGACCTCACCGGCACGCACCCGCTGGTCTCCCTGGTGGGCTATGCCCGTGCGCTGGAGATCTGCGCGACGGGCCGCTTCGTCCAGGCCGCCGAGGCCGAGCGCATCGGGCTCGCCAACCTGTCCGTCCCCGCTGCCGAACTCGACGACGCCGTCCGCGACCTGACGGCCGCGCTGCTGGCGGCGCCGCGGGACGCGGTCATCGAGACCAAGGCTCTGCTGCGCGGTGCGTCCGCCCGCACGTACGAGGAGCAGCGCACGACGGAACGCGCCGCCCAGGCGCGCCGGCTGCGCGACCTGGCAGGCCTCGACGACTGACGCGCCGGACCGGATGTGCGGACCGTCCCCGGGACGGGGTGCGAGGTGTCCGGTCCGCCTGGGGCACGAGGCGGCCGGTCCGCGTCGGGGCCGAATCCGGGGTCCTGTCCCGTACGGGGGACCCCGGCCGATGCCTAGAACCCGTGCCGGGCGCCGCCGTCGACGGGCAGCATGACGCCCGTCAGGTACGAGGCGGCGGGGGAGAGCAGGAACGCCGCCGTGCGGCCGAACTCCTCCGGCGCGCCGTAGCGGCGCAGCGGGATGCGGGATTCGTTGCCGGCCCGTGCCGCCTCCGCGTCGCCGCTCAGCGCGTCCAGTTCCCGGACCCGGTCCGTGTCGATGCGGGCGGGGAGCAGGCCGACGACGCGGATGCCGCGCGGACCCACTTCGTCGGCGAGGGACTTGGCGAATCCGGCCAGCCCCGGCCGCAGGCCGTTGGAGATGGTCAGCCCGGGGACGGGTTCATGGACCGAACTGGAGAGGACGAACCCGATGACGCCGCCCTCGTCGAGGGTGGCGGCCGCGGTGCGGGCCATCCGTACCGCGCCGAGGAAGACCGAGGCGAACGCGTCCTGCCACTGGGCGTCGGTGTTGTCCGCGACGAAACCGGGCGCGGGGCCGCCGACGCTGATCAGTACACCGTCCAGGCGGCCGAACCGTTCCCGTGCGGTGGCGACGAGGCGTTCGGCGGTGTCCGGGGCCGCGTTGTCCGCGGTGACGCCGACGGCGTCCGGGCCGAGTGCCTCGGCGGCCGCGGCGACGCCCTTCTCGTCTCGGCCGCTGATCACGACCTTCGCGCCGTCCGCGGCCAGCTCGCGGGCGGAGGCGAACCCGAGCCCCCGGCTGGCACCCGTGACGATGTAGACACGGTCCTTCAGTCCAAGATCCATGGCCCCTATCCTGCCGCGTACCCGGCCTCGGCGGCGAGGCACGGGACGAGGGCCGACAGCCGAGGGGCTGCCGCGGCCGTCGCGCCTGTCCGCGGGCGGCGGCGCGACAGCTGCCGAGCCGGCCGGTGCTCGTGGCAGAGGGCCGGGCCCGAACGGCCGACGGAGGGGCCCGTCGGCCTGCTCCGGCCAAGGGCCGGCCACCGGCGGAATCGCCGCGGCCGGGGGACGCCTGGACAGGTCCGCCTTCATCGCCGGGAGCGCCTCCTCGGCCGAGGGCGCCCGCTCTCGCGGGCGGAAGGAGGGGGCGGCGTCCGGCGTGCGTCGCGCGTGTGTTGCCGGCGGCCGTTCCGCCGGCCGGACGGGCCGTTTCGCGGCCCGACCGTTTCCGTCAGGCGACCGCGGTCGCCGGCGCCTCGGTCCCGGCGCCCGTCGCCGCGGCGGCCGCGGCGCGGTCGCGCTTCTCCCGGCGGACCAGGATGAGCCAGCCGACGGGCACGCCGGCCGCGAACAGCCACCACTGGACGGCGTACGCCATGTGTGCCCCGATGGAGCTGTCGTCGGGGGCCGGGACCGTTTCGGGGACGTCCTGGCCGGATTCGGGGCCGATCAGCTCGACGTAGCCGCCGAGGACCTCGCGGCCGACGGCCTTCGCCTGCCGCGCGCTGTCGATCAGCATGATCTGTCGGGGCGGAAGATCACTGACGTCCTTGATGCCGCTGGCCGCGGTCGTCTCGTCGGCCTTGAGGCGGCCGGTGACGGTCACCTCGCCGCGGGGTGCGGACGGAATGTCGGGGAGGGCACGCTGGTCCGCCCCGAAGGGGATCCACCCGCGGTTGACCAGGAGGACGCGCCCGTCCCGCATGACCAGCGGGGTGAGGACGTGAACGCCGACCTTCTCGTCGGCGTTCGTCCGGCGGCGGACGACGACCTCGTGCTCGGTGTCGTACGTGCCCGTCGCCGTCACCCGACGCCAGTAGTCGGAGCGCGGGACGACGTGTCCGGGGGAGGTCAGCTCGGTCACCGGGACCGGCTTCGCCGCGAGGTTGTCCGAGATGAGGGTGTTCTGCGCCACCCGGTGCTGATGACGGTGCAGCTGCCAGAATCCCAGCTGGACCATCACGGGGATGAGCACGAGGGTCACCAGGGTGGCGATCACCCACTGGCGGGACAACAGGAAGCGGTACACCCCACGACCGTACCTCCGGGGTCGCGGGGTGTCGGGAGCGGGGTGGGAGGCCGGGGTCACACCTTGTCGACGATGCCCACCTTCCCCTCGGCGCGGGCGCAGTGGCCGCCGCAGTACCAGTGCCCCTCGGCCTCGACGCCCTGGCCGATGATCGGGACCCGGCAGTGCTCGCAGATGGGCGCCATGCGGTGGATGGCGCAGGAGAAGCAGTCGAAGACGTGCACCGCGCCCTGCGCGTGCACCTCGAAGGACATGCCGTAGTCGTTTCCGCAGACCTCACAACGTGCCATGCGCCACAGGGTGCGGCGCCCGGCCGCGACGGGCGAGCGGCCGGCGGGCGAGTCGCGCGCCAATCACCCGTCTGCCGAGGACGGTGCCACGTCCCGCAGCAGCTGGGTGAACGCGGCCTCGTCGACGACGGGAGTCCCGAACGACGCGGCGCGGGCGGTCTTGGACGTCGCCGCATCGGGGTCGTTGGTGACCAGCAGACTCGTCAGCCGGGACACGCTCGTCGCCACGTGCAGACCGGCCTCCACGGCACGGTCCTCCAGCAGCTCCCGGTCCACGGAGGTGTCTCCGGAGAACGCCACCCGCATGCCCTGCATCAGCGTCCCGCCCGGCTCGTACCGTCCCGGGTTGGGATACGGGCACGGCGGCAGCTTGCGGGACGCCCGCCAGGTGGCGCGTGCCCCGTACGAGGACTGACGGCCGATCCGGGGCGCCGCCGACCGGCTGCCGTCGACCCACTCGGTCAGCGGGCGGCACTCCAGCAGGGGCAGCCGCACCCCGCGCTCCGCCGCCGCGTGCAGGCTCGGCCGGAACGCCTCGGCCAGGACGCGCGCGTCGTCGAGGGCGTCGTGCGCCCGTTGCTGTACCACACCGAAGTGCGCCGCGAGCGACGACAGCTTGTGGTTGGGGAGCGGCAGCGCCAGCTCCTTGGAGAGGGCGATGGTGCACAGCCGCTGACGCACCGGCGCGGTGCGCTCCGCCCGTGCGTACTCCCGGGCGATCATCTGCCAGTCGAAGATGGCGTTGTGCGCGACCAGCACGCGGTCGGCGAGCCGCTCCGAGAACTCGTACGCGATGTCGGCGAACAGGGGTGCGCCTTCGAGGGCATCGCTCGTCAGCCCGTGGATCCACACCGGCCCGGGGTCGCGCTCGGGATTGACGAGCGTGTACCAGTGGTCCTCCACCTCGCCGCGCGCGTCGAGCCGGTAGACGGCAGCCGACACTATCCGGTCGTCCCTGGACAGCCCGGTGGTCTCCACGTCGACGACCGCGTACCCCTGTGGGTACGCGGCCGGCCATGGTGCTGCGGTCGTGCGGTCGTCGAGCATGGTCACAGAGAATACGGGCCGCGACCGACAGTCATGTCCCGGTCCGCGATCGGGGTACGGCAACACGCCGACGACGCAGGCGACATACCCGGTCGGCGGACGGCACCAGGGCGAACGATTTGCCCGGTTCCGGGGGTTGGCGCCCCGTCGGCCGGGGATGATGAGACCCTGCGCGAGTGACCGAAGCCACTCACGACGAGGAGCACGGCGGATCCCTCGGTACGCGGCTGAACTGGCTGCGGGCCGCAGTCCTCGGCGCCAACGACGGAGTCGTGTCCACCGCGGGCCTGGTCGTGGGAGTCGCGGGTGCCACCGCGGAGCGCGGTGCGCTCCTCACCGCGGGCCTCGCCGGACTCCTGGCCGGATCGATGTCGATGGCGGCGGGGGAGTACGTCTCGGTCTCCACCCAGCGGGACTCGGAGAGGGCGGCCATCGCGCAGGAGAAACGCGAACTGCGTGAGCAGCCGGAGGCCGAACTCGACGAGCTGGCCACGCTGCTGGAGGAACGCGGACTCAGCGCGGACGTCGCCCGGGAGGCTGCCGAACAGCTCACCGAACGCGATGCGCTGCGCGCCCACGCCCGGGTCGAGCTCGGCATCAACCCCGACGAGCTCGCCAACCCCTGGCACGCTGCCTGGGCCAGCTTCCTCTCGTTCACCGTGGGCGCGCTGCTTCCGCTGCTGGCGATCGTCCTGCCGCCCATCGGGCTGCGCGTGCCGGTCACCGTGGTGTCCGTCCTGGCCGCGCTCACCCTCACCGGCTGGTCCAGTGCGCGCCTGGGCGCGGCCCCGGCCGCTCCGGCCGTCGTGCGGAACGTGGCAGGGGGCGCGCTGGCGATGGCCGTGACGTACGGGGCGGGGTCCCTGCTGGGGGCGGCGGGCGTCTAGGGGGCCGTCTCACGTACTCGTGGCACGTGGCACATCCGGGCAGATACTCGCCGCCCCCTGCGCACCGCCCCGGACCGCGGGCGTACCGTGTGAGACGTACGCCCGACTGAACGACCGATCAGCAAGGAACCCCACCATGCGCGCCGCCGTCATCCGCGCCCCCCAGGACATCCGGGTCGAGGAGGTGCCGTACCCCGTCGTCCAGCGGCCCACCGACGCAGTGGTGCGGGTGCTGCGGGCCTGCATCTGCGGCAGCGACCTGTGGGCGTACCGCGGCCAGGCCGCGCGGGAGCCGGGGCAGCGCATCGGCCACGAGTTCCTGGGCGTGATCGAGGAGGCCGGCAGCGAGGTGACCGGCTTCGAGCCGGGAGACCTCGTCGTCGCCCCGTTCGTGTGGTCCGACGGCACCTGCGAGTACTGCGCCGAAGGCGTCCACACCTCCTGCCCCAACGGCGGATTCTGGGGCCAGGTGGGCTCCGACGGCGGCCAGGGCGAGGCGGTCCGCGTTCCGTTCGCCGACGGCACCCTGGTCAAGCTGCCCGCCGCGGCCGTCTCCGACGACCGGCTGCTGACCGCTCTGCTCACCCTCTCCGACGTCATGGGGACCGGGCACCACGCGGCAGTCGGGGCGGGGGTGCGCCCCGGCGCGACCGTCGCGGTCGTCGGTGACGGGGCCGTCGGCCTGTGCGGTGTCCTCGCCGCGCGGCGGCTGGGCGCCGAACGCATCATCGCCCTGGGCCGGCACCGGGCCCGTACCGACATCGCCAGGAGCTTCGGCGCCACCGACGTGGTCGTCGAACGCGGTGAGGACGCTGTCGCGGCCGTCCGTGAACTCACCGGCGGCCAAGGCGCGCACGCCGTCATCGAGGCGGTGGGCACCGAGCAGTCGATGCGGACCGCGGTCGGCGTCGCCCGCGACGGCGGCGGCATCGGCTACGTGGGCGTGCCGCACGGCAGCGGCAGCGGCCTGGACCTGGGCGAGATGTTCAACCGCAACATCGCGCTGCGCGGCGGTGTCGCCCCCGTCCGCGGGTACATCCCCGAGCTGTTGCCCGACATCCTCGACGGCACGATCGACCCTTCACCGGTCTTCGACCTCACCGTCGGCCTGGAAGGGGTCCCGGACGGCTATCGCGCGATGGACGGGCGCACCGCGCTGAAGGTCCTCGTCAAGCCCTGACACGGGGCGGACGCGGGCGGACGGAAGGGGCACGGGCCGTCCGCCCGTGCCCCTCCCTCATCAGGCGTCAGTGCCTCTTCGTCACCGCGTCCAGCGCGTCGACGACACCTTCGCCGTAGAAGCCGTTCCGGTCCGCGTCACCCTCGCAGACCGCGTCGACCTTGCCGTCCGCGTCGATGTCGTACGGGTCGGTGCACGCGGTGTCGTCCGCCTGGGACGCCAGCAGCGCCTTGATCCTCCAGGCCGGCGCGTACGGGTGAGTGGACTTCAGCAGCGCGGCCACGCCCGCCACATGGGGGGAGGCCATGGAGGTACCGGCCTTGTAGCCGTAGCCGCCGCTTGGCAGGGTCGAGTAGATCCTGCCGTCCACGGCGGGCGCGGACGGAGCCTGGTACTGGGTGCGGTCGCCGCCCGGGGCGGAGACGTCGATGACGCCCTGACCGTAGTTGGAGTACGAGGACTTCAGGCCCTTCGCACCCGTTGCCGAGACCGTCACGACGCCCGGGATCTGCGTCGGGATGTCCAGGCACTGGCTCGGGTCGATCGTGCGGCTGCCCGGCGTGGTGTCGTTCGGGCTGGTGGTGTCCACGATCTCGTCCGCCGCCAGGTCGTGGCGGGAGTTGCCGGCCGCGGCCACGTTGACCGCGCCGCGGCGCTCCGCGTAGCGGGACGCCCGGCTGACGGCCTCGACCAGGGCGGCCTGGTCGGGGTCGTTCTTGCAGTTGAACATCCACGGGTCGGTGTAATAGCTGTTGTTCGTCACGTCGACGCCGTGCTCCGCCGCCCACATGAAGCCGCAGACCACGGCCTCGGTGTAGAAGAAGCCGTCCACGGTGGACACCTTGATACCGGAGACCTTCACACCCGGTGCCACGCCCGTGATGCCGACGCCGTTCTTCGCGGCGGCGATCGTGCCCGCCACGTGCGTGCCGTGGTCGGACTCGTTCGGCCCGGGACGCCAGGCGCCGTCCGTCGTGTCCGGCTTGCCGCTCACACAGTTGACCGACGCAGCGCGGTCGAAGTTCGGCGCCAGGTCGGGGTGTGTGTCGTCGACACCGGTGTCGATGACGGCGACCGTCACGTTCCGGCTGCCGAGGGTCCGCTCGTGGGCCTTGTCCGCCTTGATGGCGGGCAGGTCCCACTGCAGCGGCTCCAGCGGGTCCTGACCGGTGGCCGCGGCCGTGACCCGCGCCGCCTTCAGCGACGCGGCGTCGGCGGCGGCCGGCTTGTCGATGTCCTTGGCCTCCTTGGTGCCCGAGGCGCCGAGGACCGACTGTGCGGGCAGCGGAGCGGTGCGGGTGGCGCCGGCGGACTCGACGAACGGCGACGTGCGCACCGTCTTGGCGAAGTCCGGGTTCGAGGAGTGCACCACGATCACGCCTATGCGGTCGTACGAGGTGACGATCGTGCCACCGGCCTTCGCGATCACCCGCTTCACCGCCGTGGAACCGAACGTGCTCTTGGTGTTGACCACGTACGACAGCTGCGGCCCCTCGGCCGCGGTCGCGGCGGGGGAGGCGTCCGCCGACGGAGCGGCCTGGGCCGCTCCCGCCGGGAGACACGCGAGCGAAGCCGTGAGGGCCAGACCTGCGGGCAGCGCGAGTGCGCGCCGCCGCGCGGATCCCAGATGAGCCATGGGTTCTCCACATCATCCGTGAGAAACCGCCCGGCCCGCGGAACGCGGACTGGACGGGGACATGACCAGTGAAGCTATCGGGCCGGGGTCGCGGCGATCAATGACCTCGCGGAGAAAACCCTGCCGTGAACCGATTCCGGCCGCGGTCCGTGCCGTTGTCCCAGGGGGGCCCGACGTCCGTCGGTCCCGGTCGGCGAGGTCCTCCTGTCCATTCCCACCGCTTCCGCGACGCAAGGAGAATCCGTGGCCACCGAAGCGCCGCCGCCCCCGGACGGGACGGGCACGCGCCCCGCCCGGCCCAGCACCGAGGCGTTCACCGAGATGCAGGACAGCACGGAGTTCGGCGAACTGCGCCGCGCCTACCGGTCCTTCGCGTTCCCGCTGACCGTCGCCTTCATCGCCTGGTACCTGCTGTACGTCCTGCTGTCGAACTATGCCGGCGGCTTCATGGGCACCAAACTCTTCGGCAACATCAACGTGGCCCTGGTCCTCGGTGTCGGCCAGTTCGCCACCACGTTCCTGATCGCCTGGTTCTACTCGCGCCACGCCGCAGAGAAGCTCGACCCGCGCGCCGAGGCCATCAAGTCCCGTATGGAGGGCGACGCATGACCACCGCACAGCACGCCCACACCACGGTCCAGCTCGCCGCGTCCGGCACGGGCGGGCACCGCCCGCTGATCATCACGCTCTTCGCGCTGTTCGTCGTCGCCACCCTCGGCATCACCGTCTGGGCGGGCCGTCAGACCCGCAGCGCCGCCGACTTCTACGCGGGAGGCCGCCAGTTCACCGGCTTCCAGAACGGTCTCGCCATCTCCGGCGACTACATGTCCGCGGCGTCCTTCCTCGGCATCGCCGGTGCCATCGCCCTCTTCGGCTACGACGGCTTCCTCTACTCCATCGGCTTCCTCGTCGCCTGGCTGGTCGCCCTCCTGCTGGTGGCGGAACCGCTGCGCAACTCCGGCCGGTACACCATGGGCGACGTCCTCGCCTACCGCATGCGGCAGCGTCCCGTCCGTACGGCCGCCGGCACCTCCACCATCGTCGTGTCGATCTTCTACCTGCTCGCCCAGATGGCCGGTGCCGGCGTCCTCGTCTCGCTGCTCCTGGGCATCACCAGTGACGCGGGCAAGATCGGCATCGTGGCCCTCGTCGGCGTCCTGATGATCGTCTACGTCTCCATCGGCGGTATGAAGGGCACCACCTGGGTCCAGATGGTGAAGGCGGTGCTGCTCATCGCCGGCACCCTCCTCATCACCTTCCTGGTGCTGCTCGAATTCGGCTTCAACGTCTCCGAGCTGCTCGGCAAGGCCGCCGAGAACAGCGGCAAGGGCGCGGCCTTCCTGGAACCGGGACTCAAGTACGGCGCCACCGGCACGTCCAAGCTGGACTTCGTCTCCCTCGGCATCGCCCTGGTCCTCGGCACGGCCGGGCTGCCGCACATCCTCATCCGCTTCTACACCGTGCCGACGGCCAAGGCCGCCCGGAAGTCCGTCAACTGGGCCATCGGCATCATCGGCGCCTTCTACCTGATGACCATCGCCCTCGGCTTCGGCGCCGCCGCCCTGCTGGACCGAGACGACATCATCGCCTCCAACAAGGCCGGCAACACCGCGGCACCCCTGCTCGCCCAGGCGGTCGGCGGAGGCCCCGACTCACCGGGCGGCGCGGTCCTGCTCGCGGTGATCTCGGCCGTCGCCTTCGCGACCATCCTGGCCGTGGTCGCCGGCCTCACCCTCGCCTCGTCCTCCTCCTTCGCGCACGACCTGTACGTCAACGTGATCCGCAGGGGGCAGGCCACCGAACAGGAAGAGGTCCGGGCCGCCCGCTGGGCGACCGTCTTCATCGGGGCCGTCGCCATCGTCCTCGGCGCCTTCGCCCGTGACCTCAACGTGGCCGGCCTGGTCGCCCTGGCCTTCGCGGTCGCCGCCTCCGCGAACCTCCCCACCATCCTCTACAGCCTCTTCTGGAAGCGGTTCACCACCCAGGGAGCCCTGTGGTCCATCTACGGAGGCCTGATCTCGTCGGTCGTCCTCGTCCTCTTCTCGCCCGTCGTGTCCGGCAAGCCCACGTCGATGTTCCCCAGTGCCGACTTCGATTGGTTCCCGCTGGAGAACCCCGGCCTGGTCTCGATCCCGCTCGGCTTCCTGCTCGGCTGGCTCGGCTCCCTCTTCTCCAAGGAGGAACCCGACCGCGGCAAGTTCGCCGAACTCGAGGTCAAGTCCCTCACCGGAGCCGGAGCGCACTGAGAGCAGACGTTCCCCCGGATGTGAACAGCCCCGGGGGGGGGGGGGGGGGGGGGGGGGGGGAAAGGAAAAGAAACCACAACATCACAAAAAAAAAAAACCAACCCCACAGCTTCCTCCGGTGCGTGTGTGGGGTGTGGACTGTCGCAACTTTGT